>JAJFMR010000392.1 GCA_020696915.1 Rhizobiaceae bacterium
TTTTCGCTGATCTGTCAGACGTGGTGACGGAAAGCCGCATCCGCGGCATCCAGGGGATAAGAAGCAGGGCGATCGTCCGGCGACTCAAGCAGGAAACCGGCTTCAACGCGGCACGCGGGATAGAAATCACCGTCACGATCGACGAGAAAGCCTTCGAGGGTAACGGCATCTTCGTGCTGGGCGCGGTTCTCGACCGCTTCTTTTCCGAATATGCCTCCATCAACAGTTTCACCGAGACGGTCATCGACTCCGTGCAGCGCGGCCTCGTCAAGCGATGGCCGCCGCGCGCCGGCGCAGGCAGGCTGCTGTGAGCTATCGCGATGAACTCAGGGCCGAGCCCTACCGATTCGACTTCCTCGCGGTGATGCGGGAACTGGAGCGCTCCTTCCCGGGCAAGCCGCGGACCGGCGACAGCACGGTGGTGGCCGAAGAAGTCGTGGCACTTGGCCAGGACCCCTATCTGGAGTTCCCGGCATCCAACATCTCGAACTTCGAGGATACCGGCGCAGGGAGGCCGCGCCTCCAGACCCGGTTCCTCGGCTTCTTCGGACCGCAGGGAGCATTGCCGCTTTCCACGACCGTGGAAGCCTACCATTGGTCGAACCAGCGGGACCCCTCTTTCGCGCGCTTCACCGACATATTCTCGGTCCGGTTCCTCCAGCTTTTCTACCGTGCCTGGGCCGATGCACGACCTATCGCCCAGCACGACCGCCCGGCTGACGACCGCTTCATGCGCTATGTCGGGTCGGCGGCCGGGATCGGCTCCGAGCCGTATATGGATCGCGACTCTGTGGAGGACATCGCGAAGATTCCCTTTGCGGGGCTGACGGCGTCCTTCGTCAAGAGCGCTTCGCGGCTGCGCCAGCTGATCCGCGGGATTTTCGAGGTTGACGTGGACGTCGAGGAGCGCATCGGCTCCTGGCTGAGTTTCGAGCCCGGGGACCGCATGATGCTCGGCGCATCGGGATCGTCGCTAGGCGTCGATTCATTTCTCGGCGGCCGCCTCTACTCGATCAACGAGAAGGTGCGCATCTTCATCAGGACCACCAGCCTGGCCCAGTACCGCGGTTTCCTGCCGTCGGGGAGCACGTCGGGACGCCTCGCCGACATCGTCTTCTATTACCTCGGACATCGTTATGAATTCGACGTGCAGCTGGCGCTGCCGAAGCGACTGGCTCCGGCGGCCCGGCTCGGCGTGTCGGGCGAGCTTGGATGGACATCGTGGATTGCTCCGGACACCGAAGCCGCCGGCGAAAAGGAGTTCCTGAGCGACGCCCGGTTCGACCCGATGCTGAGGCGGCGCGCCGCGGCGGAGGCCGAGACGGGGCACAAAGGCGCTGGCGCGCAAAAGCGGGAGGCAGGCAATGGCAGACATCAGTCTTGAAACCGTAACCGGAAAACTCAACCGGGTCGGCTACGACGCCTTCATGCGATCGCTCCGCCACGCCAAGAGCGCCGGCAACCGCAACCTCGAGCTGGCGCATTTGATGCTGCCGATCGTCACCAACGACCGCTCGGACGTGGCGCTCACCCTCGACCACTACAAGATCGACCGCGCCAGGGTGCTGAAGGACGTCACCGATACGGTCAATGCCTTTCGCAAGAACGAGACGGAGATGCCCAACATCTCCCCGCAGATCACCGACATTCTCGACCGCGGCTGGTACTACGCGACGCTGTTCTTCGGCGAAACCCAGATACGCACCGGCCACATGCTGGTGGCGGCGCTGAAATCGGCGGAAATGAAGGGCGCCGTCCGGCAGCTGTCGAGAGCACTCGGGGAACTCGACGCCGACCGCATCCTGCAGGAGGCGCGCACCGTGTGGGCGCAGTCGGACGAGGAGAATCTGCGCCCGATGGACGGCTCAGGGCTGGCGGCGAGAGAGGCCGGCGGGCAGGCAGGAGAAGCCGTGCCCGGCCGCGGAAACACCGCGCTCGACCGGTTCTCCAACGACATGACGGCTGCCGCCGCTTCCGGCGCCATGGACCCGGTCGTGGGCCGCGACGAGGAAATCCGCCAGATTATCGACGTCCTCATGCGGCGGCGCCAGAACAATCCGATCCTCACCG
Source organism: Rhizobiaceae bacterium (assembly GCA_020696915.1). GTDB lineage: Bacteria > Pseudomonadota > Alphaproteobacteria > Rhizobiales > Rhizobiaceae > JAJFMR01. The sequence continues at coordinate 2,071 of JAJFMR010000392.1, forward strand.
GCGAGGCGGGTGTCGGCAAGACGGCGGTGGTGGAAGGCTTCGCGCAACGCCTCGCGTCGGGCGACGTGCCGCCGCAGCTCAAAGGCGTGAGGCTCTGCGCGCTCGACATCGGGCTGATGCAGGCCGGCGCGTCGATGAAGGGCGAATTCGAGCAGCGGCTCCGCTCGGTCATCGATGAGGTGCAGGCCTCGCCGACGCCCATCATCATGTTCATCGACGAAGCGCACACGCTGATCGGCGCCGGCGGCGCGCAAGGCACCGGTGATGCCGCCAATCTCCTCAAGCCGGCGCTCGCACGCGGCACGCTGCGCACCATCGGCGCTACGACCTGGGCGGAGTATGCGCGCTATTTCGAGAAGGACCCCGCGCTGACGCGCCGTTTCCAGCCGATCAGCGTCGATCAACCCTCGATCGAAAAATGCTGCTACATGCTGCGCGGCATCCTGGAGCCGATGGAGAAGCACCACAGGGTTCGGATTTCCGACCAGGCCGTGGTGGCGGCCGTCCAGCTTTCCGCCCGCTACATCCCGGCGCGGCAGCTGCCCGACAAGGCGGTGAGCCTGCTCGACACGGCCTGCGCGCGGGTCGCGATCTCGCAGAGCACGACGCCGGCGGCCATCGCCGACCTCAAGGTGGCGATCGAGGCTCGCGAGAAGGAACTCGCCGCGCAGCAGCGCGAGAGCGACATCGGACGGTCGGACGAGGAGCGCATTGCCGAGCTGAAGGCCGAGATCGAGGAGACGAGAGGCCGGCTGGAAGCGCTTGCGGCGGAGTACGAAAAGGAAAACGCGATCGTCGCCGAAATCATGAAACTGCGCGGGATGGCAGCGGCGGTCACGCAAGAGGCGGCTGCCGGGGGCGGCATGGCTGACCCGATAGCCGGATTGGCCGGCGCACCGACCCTCGACAGCAAGCCGGAGGCAACCGCGCCAGCAGCGGCGGCTCCCTCGGGAAATGGCGCGGCCGCGGACGAACCGCCGGGGGGAAACGGTGCCGACATCAGACAGACACTGCGCGACAGGCTCGGCGAACTCGACGCCATAAATCCCGAGATCAGGATGATCTACGCGCATGTCGACGACGAGGCGGTCGCCTCGGTGGTGTCGGACTGGACGGGCATCCCGGTCGGCCGCATGGTGCGCGACGAGGTGCAGACAATCCTGCAGCTTGCCGACATCCTGAACAAGCGGGTCGTCGGCCAGAGCCATGGCCTCAGGATGATAGCCCGGCGCATAGAGACCAATCGCGCCAGGCTCGACAACCCAAGCAAGCCGATCGGCGTGTTCATGCTGTGCGGGCCGTCCGGCGTCGGCAAGACCGAGACGGCGCTGGCGCTCGCGGAGGCGCTCTACGGCGGCGAGCAGAACGTCATCACC
>JAJFMR010000049.1 GCA_020696915.1 Rhizobiaceae bacterium
GCTGCGGTCGATCACACCGACCACCGCGAAGGAACGACGCTAGGTTTCGCATACGTGCTCATGGATGGCATCGGCGCGCTCGGTTCGGTGCTCGCCGGCATCGCGGCAGGTTTGTCGTGGCCGCACATGTTCGGCCTCGCCGCTGTCTTCTCCTTTGGCGCTGCAGCATTGGGTTTCGTGACGGTATTCGGACGTTCGGCGGATGCCGTAACCGCGAGCGCGGTCTCGGCGGGTGAGTGAAAGGCCGCTTCCGGGGGGTGGAATCCGCCGATGTGCCGAGAGCGGACTGACGTCGTCAGGCGCGCATTTCAAGAGGCGCCCCATATCTCGGATTCTGCCGATCCCGAATTTATGTGGAGCCCACATCATCGTCTTGAGGCAGCACCGTCCCCTGCCACCCGTTTGTGAACCACGTGCCATAGGCGAGAAAGGAGTGTCGCCAGCTGTTCGCGCTCCTCTTTTGCTAACCCTTCGAGCAACTGTGCTTCAACCGCCATATCCTCGCAGAACGCGCGTTCAGCGAGCGCGCGGCCGTCTGGCGTGAGTTCAACCATCAGGCTCCGAGCGTCGTTCTCGCTCCTGTGCCGCGTGACCAGGCCGGCTTTCTCCAACCTGCTGAGGCGGGCAGTCAAACCGCCAGACGAGATCATCAGTGACTTGAACAATTCCGTGGGCCGCAGCCGGTAGGGTGCCCCTGATCGTAACATCGTCGCCAGGACGTCGAACTCGCCCGTATCCAGGCCATGGCGGGAGAAGACTTCCTCAATGGCTGTGCGCGCCAGCATCGTAGTTAGCCGCGCACGACCGAAAATAGCCATGCCAATCGTGTCGACGTCAGGCAGCTCCTTGCGCCACTGCTCGCGGCGCAATTCCACATGATCCGCCTCATCGCCTATCAGGTGTCTTGACATCAAGACAATCTCCCATTTATCTTGACATCAAGATATCGTCGTCTCGCCTGACTGGCAATGCTCAAGCGCAAGGGATAGACCAATGGCTAATGGGGCAACGCTATGGCTCGGCCGCGTGCTGACCGCCCTTTTTACCTTGTTCATGCTCGGCGGGTCGGTTGCGCCGAAGCTCGCGGGCGCGAAGGTGGCAAGGGATGCAATGCTCCAGCTCGGCTGGGATCCCCGCTACATAACGATGATCGGAGCGATGGAGTTGACCTTCGTCCTGATTCACCTACATCCTCGCACCAGCATCCTCGGCGCCGTGCTGATGACGGCTCTGCTCGGCGGCGGGATCGCGGCGCAGCTTCGCGCAGAGCAGCCGCTCTTCACCCATGTTCTGTTCGGCGTCTACCTTGGCATAGTGATGTGGGGTGGGCTGTGGCTCCGCGACCCGACACTTCGCACCTTCGTGCCGATCCGCCCAGGTTGAGGACCGGTCCATGTCATTTCAAGGTTATCTGCGCAATATCGAGGCGAAGACCGGCACCACGCCCGACCAGTTTCGGCAACTTGCCACTGCCAAGGGTTTTGCCAATGCAGGCGGGATTGCACCCGGCATAAAGGTTAGCCAGATCGTCAATTGGCTGAAGGCCGACTTCGATCTGGGCCATGGCCATGCCATGGCAATTGTAGCTTCGATCAAGGGAGCAAAAGGCTCAACGCGGGCCTAGTGCTCCGCATCGGGGCCGGCTCCCAAGGCGGGCCCGATCTCTATATCGTCGAGAACGCTTCGAGGGCAGGCCATCTCTCTGCCTGCTCCCGCAGGCCGGGTCCTACTCGCCGTCGTCCGGGATCTTGAGCAGGCGGCCGCAGGCCTTGCAGTGCACCGCGTCGACGTCATGGCGCTGCAGGGCGCAGCGCGGGCATTCGAAGAAAACCTTGGCCGGGCGAAAGATCGCCTGCGCCAGCTTCACGAACAGCGATATGCCGATGATCATCGTGACCACCGAGGTCAGCTTTCCCGCGATGCCCGGGAGCACGATATCGCCGAAGCCGGTGGTCGTGACCGTCGCCACGGTGAAATAGAACGCATCGACATAGCCAGCCAGGCCGGAACCGGAACTGAAGAAGAAGGTGTAGATGAAGCCGGTGGAGACGAAGAGGAAGGTGAGGAGGTTGACGACCGCATGGGCCGGTTCGCGCCAGGCGCGCTGCTGCTTGTCGGAGCCCGCGAACCGCCAAAGGCCGCCGCTCCGGGACAGTGTCCACAGCCTCAGAATGCGCAGGAAGCCGAAATTGGCGAGCGTCGTTGGAAACAGCAGCGTCAGGAGGATGAAGAAATCCACCCACGAGGTGGGCTGCCGCATGAGCCGCAGCATGTCGTTGGAGGCAAGCAGCCGCGCAATGATGTCGGCAAGCACGATTGCCGCCACCGTGTAGTCGAGCCACAGAAAGGCCCGCGAGTCCTGGAGCAGCGGCGTGGCTATGAAGAAGGCGATGATGGCGAGGTCGATCACCACCACCGCCATCTGGAACCGTACCGCCGCCGGCATGTGTCCGTGATAGAGCTTGCGCAACGTGTCGCGGAGCCGTGCGAGGCCCGAATTGTCCGCTTGGGACGTATCGTCGTCGACCATGGTCACCGCAATCAGGCCCGCCGCCCCGTTCACCATGGCCCAAAAGGCTTCAGCCGAAAAGTGGCGGCTCTTGCGGTCGCCGCTTCAATGGTCGCCGCTTCAAAGGCTGGTCGTCCCGCCCACCACGGCGGCGAGGACGCCTCCGCTCCGGGAATGGCCGTAGCCAACGCGTCGCGCCTATACCAGCTCCACCTCGACCACGCCCGGCACCGCACGCATCGCGGAAGCGATCTGCGGAGAGATTCGGTAACGGTCCGGAAGGGCGATCTCGACCTCGCCTTTCGCGTCTTCCTTGATCACCACGAAGCTGACCTGCCCCTCCCCCCTCTGTCCGAGCTGCGAGGAGAGCGTAACGAGCGGTCCGGTGTCGCGCAGGTAGATGCGGAGCGCCTTCTGGGCCTGGGTCGCCAGTTCCTCGAGCGCCTGGACCGTCTGGATGCGCAGGTTGATGCCCTCGGGCCGGTCCTCCGCCGAAACGGTGACCACCACCGATACGCCGGGCTCCAGCTGTTCACGGTACTGGGCCAACCCTTCCGAGAACAGCACTGCCTCGAACTGGCCGGATTGGTCGGAGAGCTGCACCACCCCCATTCTGTTGCCGGTGCGTGTCTTCCGCTCCTGCCTGGCGGTGACGGTGCCGGCCAGTCGGCCGGCCGTGGCGCCGCGCTTCACCGCTGCCGCGAACTCGGCCCAGTTCTGGACCCGCATCTTCTTCAGCGCGGCGCCGTACTCGTCGAGCGGATGCGCCGAGAGGTAGAAGCCGACCACCTGGAATTCGCGATGCAGTTTTTCGGCGGGCAGCCACGGCTCGGCCGCCGGCAGATTGAGCGCCTCCGACTGACTGCCGATCGATGCCCCGAACATGTCGGTCTGGCCCGAGGCGGCATTCTCGTGCGCCAGCGCGGCGAGCCCCATCATGCGCTCGACGCCGGCCATCATCGAGGCGCGGTCATGGCCGAAGCAGTCGAGTGCCCCGGCCATGATCAGGCTCTCGAACACGCGCTTGCCGACGATCTTCGGATCGACCCTTTCGCAGAAATCGGCGAGGCTCGCGAACTGACCCTCCCCGCGCTTGGCCACGATGTGCTCGACCGCGGCATCGCCCACCCCCTTCAGGGCAGCCAGCGAATAGAAGATGCGTCTGTCGCCGACCTCGAAGTCCCGGAAGCTGGTCTTGACCGAGGGCGCCACGACGTCGATGCCGAGACGCATCGCATCCTGCCTGAAATCGGCGAGCTTGTCGGTGTTCGACATGTCGAGCGTCATCGATGCGGCGAGGAACTCGACCGGGTGATGCGCCTTCAGATAGGCGGTCTGATAGGAGACCACGGCGTAGGCTGCGGCATGCGACTTGTTGAAGCCGTAGTCGGCGAATTTGGCGAGAAGGTCGAAGATGAAGTCGGCCTGCGGCTTGCTCAGGCCCCGCTCGGTCGCTCCAGAGACGAAACGCTCGCGCTGCGCATCCATCTCGGCGCGGATCTTCTTGCCCATCGCCCGACGCAGCAGGTCGGCTTCGCCGAGCGAATAGCCGGCGAGCTCCTGCGCGATCTGCATGACCTGTTCCTGATAGACGATGACCCCTTGAGTTTCCTTCACCAGATGATCGATCTTCGGATGGATCGAGGCGGTTTCCTCCTCGCCGTGCTTGCGCGCATTGTAGGTCGGGATGTTCTCCATGGGTCCCGGCCGGTAGAGCGCGACCAGCGCGATGATGTCCTCGATGCGGTCCGGCCGCATGCCGACCAGCGCCTTGCGCATCCCCGCACTTTCCACCTGGAAGATGCCGACCACCTCGCCCCGCGACAGCATGGCGTAGGTATCGGGGTCATCGAGCGGAATTCGCGACAGGTCGATCTCGATACCGCGTCGGCGGATCAGGCGAACGGCGCGCTCGAGCACCGTCAAGGTTTTCAGGCCGAGGAAGTCGAACTTCACCAGGCCCGCCTGCTCGACATACTTCATGTTGAATTGGGTGACCGGCATGTCCGAGCGCGGGTCGCGGTACATCGGCACGAGTTCGGAAAGCGGTCGGTCGCCGATCACGATTCCGGCGGCGTGCGTCGAGGCGTGCCGGTAGAGGCCTTCGAGCTTCTGGGCAATGCCGAGCAGGGTCGCCACGATCGGTTCCTTCTCGGCCTCTTCGGAAAAGCGCGGCTCGCCCTCGATCGCCCTGGCCAGCGAAACCGGGTTTGCGGGGTTCTGCGGGACCATCTTGCACAGCCGGTCGACCTGGCCGTAAGGCATCTGAAGCACCCGGCCGACGTCGCGCAGGACGGCACGGGCCTGCAGCGTTCCGAAGGTGATGATCTGTGCAACCTGATCGCGGCCGTATTTCTCCTGGACGTAACGGATGACCTCGTCGCGGCGGTCCTGGCAGAAATCGATGTCGAAATCGGGCATCGACACGCGGTCCGGATTGAGGAACCGCTCGAACAGCAGCGAAAAGCGCAGCGGATCGATGTCGGTGATGGTCGTCGCATAGGCGACCAGCGAGCCGGCGCCGGAGCCGCGCCCCGGACCAACCGGAATTCCCTGCGCCTTGGCCCATTTGATGAAATCGGCGACGATCAGGAAATAGCCCGGGTACTTCATCTTCTCGATGATGCCGAGCTCGAAATCCAGTCTTTCCCGATACTGCTCCTCGGTGAAGCCCGGCGTCGGTCCGAGCGATGCCAGGCGCTCCGCGAGGCCGGCATGCGCCTGCCGTGCAAGCTCGGCAGCCTCGGCCGTGACCGCTGAATCGGCATCGGCGACGTCGCCCCCGGTGAAGCGCGGCAGGATCGGGTTGCGGCTCTTCGGGAAGAACGAGCAGCGCCGCGCGATCTCTACCGTGTTCTCGACCGCCTCCGGGATGTCGGAAAACAGCGCCACCATTTGCCGCTGGCTCTTCAGGAAGTTGTCGGGGGAAAGGCGGCGTCGGTCGTCGACGGCAATCACCGAACCCTCGGCGATGGCGACCAGCGCATCATGGGCCTCATAGTCGTCCGTGCCGGGGAAAAACGCCTCGTTGGTGGCCACCAGCGGCAGCTCATGCGCGTAGGCAAGGTCGATGGTCTGAGCCTCCACGGCCCGGTCGTAGCCACCAAGGCGCTCGAGCTCGACATAGAGGCGGTCGCCGAAAATGCGCTTGAGGGCCAGCAGCCGGTTTTCGGCGAGCGCGGCATGTCCCGACCGGATGGCCAGGCCGATCGGCCCGCGCGGGCCTCCGGTCAGGCAGATCATCCCTTCGGCAAGCTCGCCGAGCCAGCCCACCCCGACATGGACCACCTCGCCGGGCGGGTTTTCCAGGTAGGCGCGGCTCACCAGCCTGACCAGGTTCCGGTAGCCCGGCGCGGTGGCCGCGATCAGCACGAGCGGCTGCAACGCAGGACCCTGGCGCCTGTGCGGGCCGCGGCTGGTATCCGGGTTCCCGTCGCCGAAATCGACGTCGAGCTGGCAGCCGATGAGCGGTTGCACGCCCTCCTTCGCAGCCTTCTGGGCAAACTCCAGCGCGCCGAAAAGGTTGTTGGTGTCGGTTACGGCAATGGCCGGCGCCGCGTCCTTCACCGCCTGGGACACGATCTGGGCCAGCGGCAGCGCGCCCTCGAGCAGAGAGTAGGCGGAATGAACGCGCAGATGCACGAAGGTGGCGGACGGCGCCTCGGCCTTGGACGCCCTGTTCATCGCCTCCCGCAGCAGCGGGTCGCGGGGAAGCTTTTCATCGGGCATTTGCTACCGGATCCATCCCTGCAGAATCGTGACATGCCATCGGCATTGTCGCGACACGACCGGCCGAGTCCAGCCTGATCGTGCTCACGCACAGCTTCGACGTTCACTGAAATTCCATGATCGCTGCATCCACCGCCAGGCTGTCGCCGGCCTTGGCAAGAATTCTGGCGACCCTGAGATCACGGTCTGCACGAAGCACGTTCTCCATCTTCATCGCCTCGATAACCGCCAGCGTTTCGCCGGCCGTTACGTCCTGTCCTTCGACGACGGCAATCGACACGACCAGGCCGGGCATCGGGCAAAGCAGGAGCTTCGATGTGTCGGCCGGCTCTTTCTTCGGCATCAGCCGTTCGAGTTCGGCAGTCCGCGCCGGCATCACGAGAGCTTCGGCAGAGATGCCCTTCCAGGCGAGCTCGATCCCGTTTACACGGCGTCTGACCTGCGCCGCGACGGCCTGGCTGCCGATCTTGCCGCGCCAGACAAGATCGCCGGGGCGCCAGTCGGACGACATCGCAAGCGGCGGACCGCCATCTATCGAAACGCTCGATCCCGTAAGGTCCGTTCCTCGATCGACGGAGACCGGAACGTAGTCTCCGCCGAGCCTCACTACTCGTTCGAACGGTCGTGATGACGCTGACGATGCCAGACGTCCGGGCAGATGAGCTAGACGCTCCTGGCGCGTGAATTCAACGGCGGCGGCAACGGCGGCCAGCACGTCCCGATCGGCTCCCTGCGGCACGATCCGGAAAAAGCCGTCGGGGTATTCTTCGGCGATGAAGCCGGTCGACAGCCGCCCATCGCGCCATCGCGGGTGCCGCATCAGGGCGGCAAGAAACGGGATGTTGTGCTCGACGCCGTCGACGACGAACTCGTCGAGCGCCTCCGACATCGCCTCCACCGCCTCGAGGCGCGTCGGCGCATGCGTGCAGAGCTTGGCAAGCATGGGATCGTAGAACAGCGATATTTCCGAGCCCTCCGTCACACCGGTGTCGTTGCGCACCGTGACACCCGCCGACTTCCGTTCGACAGGTGGACGGTAGCGTGTCAACCGTCCCGTCGAGGGCAGGAAACCGCGGTAGGGATCCTCGGCATAAAGTCGGCTCTCGACCGCCCAGCCGTCCAGTTTCACGTCCGCCTGGCGGATCGACAGCTTCTCGCCGGCAGCGATTCTGATCATCTGCTCGACCAGGTCGATCCCCGTAACGAGTTCGGTCACCGGATGCTCGACCTGAAGTCGGGTATTCATTTCAAGGAAGTAGAAATTCTTCTGAGAGTCGACTATGAACTCCACGGTACCGGCGCTCTGGTAGTCCACGGCCTTGGCGAGCGCCACGGCCTGCTCACCCATGGCCTGCCGCGTGACTGCGTCGAGGAATGGTGACGGCGCCTCCTCCACCACCTTCTGGTTGCGGCGCTGGATCGAGCACTCCCGCTCGCCGAGGTGGATGCAATTGCCGAATGCGTCGCCCAGCACCTGAATTTCGATATGGCGTGGTTCGACCACGAACTTCTCGATGAATATGCGATCGTCCCCGAACGAGCTTTTCGCCTCCGAACGCGCGCGCTCGAAGCCGTCGCCCGCCTCGCCGGCTTTCCAGGCGATCCGCATTCCCTTGCCGCCGCCGCCGGCCGACGCCTTGATCATGACGGGATAGCCGATCGACGCCGCGATCGCCTCCGCATGCGTGGCATCCCCGATTACGCCGAGATGGCCGGGGACCGTGTTTACCCCGGCCGAGCGGGCGCATTTCTTCGACTCGATCTTGTCGCCCATCGCGCGAATGGCCGCTGGCTTCGGACCGATGAAGACGATGCCGGCGCCCTCCAGGGCTTCGCAAAAGGAGGCGCGCTCGGAAAGAAATCCGTAGCCCGGATGCACGGCTTCGACGCCGGTCTGCTTGCAGGCTTCGATTATCCTTTCAGCCACGAGATAGCTTTGCGATGCCGGCGACGGGCCGATGTGCACCGCATCGTCGGCCATCTCGACGTGCACCGCATCGCGGTCCGCATCCGAAAAGACGGCAACGGTGGCAATGCCCATCCGTCGTGCCGTCTTCATGACGCGGCAGGCGATCTCGCCGCGATTGGCTATCAGTATTTTCTTGAACATCGGGAGATTTATCCGGCCAGAGGCCCGAGCCTTCTAGGCAATAGAGGGCAGCCGCTCAAGCCCTGCCCGGCGTCGCTACGGCGTCGCTATGCGACCGAGGTTGATCGATGCTGCAAAAACTGAAACCTTGGGCATAGCGACCGAGTGGGGAGACGACATGCTTTTTGGGCCGACTATCGCAGGAAGCCTGCCCAAGCCGGGCTGGCTCGCCGAAACGGGGAAGCTGTGGCCCAGATGGAGGCTCGAAGGAGAGGACCTCGACCGTGCCAAGCGCGACGCGGCGCTGATCTGGATCAAGGAGCAGGAAGACGCCGGCATAGAGACGGTTTCCGACGGAGAACAGTTCCGCACGCATTTCGTGCATGGCTTCCTCGAAACCGTGCAGGGCATAGACTGGTCGCTCAAGACGCGAATGGGCATCCGGGATAATCGTTATTTCGTGGATGTACCGACCGTCACGGGCAAGCCGCGCCGCAGCCGCCCCGTGCATCGGGACGAGGCGGCCTTTTGCCGGTTGCACACACGTAACGGGCTGAAATTTACCCTGCCTGGCCCGATGACGATCTGCGACACGCTCGCCGACGGCCATTTCGGGCGTCGCGCCGACATGGCGATGGCGTTCGCCGAAATACTCAACGAGGAAGCGCTCGAGCTCGAGGCCGAAGGGGTAGACACGATCCAGTTCGACGAGCCGGCCTTCAACGTTTTCACCGACGATGTCAGGGAGTGGGGGATCGCGGCGCTCGAGCGGGCGGCGCGCGGGCTGCGATGCGCCACCGCCGTTCACATCTGCTACGGCTACGGCATCGAGGCAAATGTGAAATGGAAGGAAACGCTCGGCGCCGAATGGCGTCAGTACGAAGCCATCTTCCCGGCGATCAACGGTTCCTCGATCCGGCAGGTGTCGCTCGAATGTGCAAATTCCCGCGTGCCCATCTCGCTCATCGAGCTGCTTCCCGACAAGGAACTGCTGGTCGGCGCCATCGACGTCGCCTCGAACACTGTCGAGACGGCCGAAGAGGTTGCCGCGACCATCGCAGAGGCCAGCAGGCACGCCGACGCCGCGCGCATCTTTCCCTGCACCAACTGCGGCATGGCACCACTCTCCCGTGACGTGGCGAGCGGCAAGCTCCGCGCGCTCGGCGCGGGCGCTGCGCTGGCGCGGGCCCGCCGCGGGTCTTGAGCGGCCTGCCGCAGATCTACGTCGACGCGGACGCCTGTCCCGTCAAGGAAGAGACGGTGAAGGTCGCGGAACGGCATGGCCTGACTGTCACCTTCGTGTCCAACGGCGCGCTCAGGCCTTCTCGCGACCCGGCGATCCGCAATGTGGTCGTCGCCAGGGGCGCGGACGCGGCCGACGACTGGATCGTGGGGGAAGTCATCTCGAACGACATCGTGATCACCGCTGACATTCCGCTTGCCTCGCGCGCCGTGGCACTCGGCGCGCATGTCCTCGGCATGAGCGGAAAACCGTTCACACCCGCCACGATCGGCATGGCGCTCGCCATGCGGGATCTCAACCGGCATCTGCGCGAGAGCGGCCAGAGCAAGGGTTACAACGCGCAGTTTTCGCAGCGCGACCGCTCCGCTTTCCTCGGCGCTCTGGACCAAACCGTGCGACGCGCCCTGAAGATCGCTGCCGGCTGACGGTCGTTACAGGTCAAACACGCCTTGCACGATCAGCCGCAGGGCGAGCAGCACCAGAATGGCATCGAGCGCCAGCCGAAAGACGTTGTCCGACAGGCGGTCGAGCACTTTCCTCCCGAGGAAGGTCCCGACGGCGCCGGCGCCGATCATGGCTGCCGTGAGAGGCAGCCACGGGGCGAAGGCAAAGCCTACGAAACCGAACATGATCGTCTTGAGCAGATGCTGGATGGTCATCAGCGTGGCATGGGTGGCGACGTGGCCGCGCCGATCGAGCGCAAGCGACTTGGTGAGCGTCGCCACGAACGGGCCGGTGGCGCCGAAAAACATGGTGAGGAAGCTCGACAGCGCCCCGGTGACGAGCGGCATCTGCCGAAGCCAACGCGGCGGTTTGAGGAAGATCGACCAGAGGACGAACAGCCCCACGCCGACCTGGACTATGGCCGGCGGCAGGTTGATCACGATGGCGCCCCCCGCCATCACGCCGCCGAGTGAGCCGATGCTGAAGGGCACGACGTGCGTCCAGGCGATGTGCCGGAACATGAAGAAGACGCGCCCGACATTGGAGCCGAACTGCACGGCGCCGTGCACGGGGATAAGGGCGGTGGGCGGGACGAGGCTCGCCATGACCGCAAGCAGAAGCACGCCACCGCCGATGCCGAACGCAATGGTGATGAAAGAGGCGGCAAGGCTGGTGGCCAGCAGCGACGCCGCGACGAGCGGCTCCATGCCGGGCGGCAGCATCATTTCGAACGCGCTCATGCCGCCCTGCCGCGCTCGGCGCGTCGCCCTTGCCCGAAACGCCCGGGCCATGCAGATTTCAGCGGCGGGGGCAACATGGCGGAGTGGGGCATGCGTGTGGACTACCTTGGTCTGGAAGCGTTCGTCGCGGTGGCGCAGCTCGGAAGTTTTTCCAAAGCGGCGCTGCGTCTCAATCTCACACAGACCGCGCTAAGCCACCGAATCCGTAAGATCGAGCATGATATCGGCGCGCGGCTTCTGGTGCGCACGTCGCGGGGCGTATCGCTTACCGTAGCCGGCCAGAACCTCCTGCCGCGGGTGCGCGGACAGCTCGAGACGCTTGCCGAGCTTTATGGCGACGCGCGCAACGCCGGCCACGAGGCCAGGCACAAGCTCGTCTTCGCCTGCGTGCCGACCATAGCCAGTTACTATCTCGCCGGCCCGATGGGGACGTTCTCGAAGGCTCATCCGGAGTTGCAGATCGTGCTGGCTGACCAGCGGGCTGGCGATGTCGTCGACATCGTCCAGCAGGGGCGCGCGGAATTCGGCATAACCATCACCGGCGCCACGCCCTGGGACCTCGAAGTCGAGCATCTCTGCACCGAAGCCTATGTGGTGCTCGTCAGACGCGACCACCGGCTTGCGCACCGGCCGGCCGTCACGCCCCTTGATCTGCTTGGTGAGCCGCTGGCGCGCATCCGCACCCAGTCGACAAACCGTCGGCTGATCGAGGAATCGCTGGGCGAGGTCAGCCGGCGGCTGGACTGGCGCTTCGAGGTCGAGCATGCCGCAATGGCGATGCAACTCGCCGCGGCCGGCGCGGCGATCACCATCCTGCCGAACCTGACCAGGCATCTCGCTCCCGACGTCCTCGTCGGCCTGCCCTTCGCGGGGGTAGACATTTCGCGTGATGTGGTGGCGGTGCAGAGGCGCGGCGTGCCCCTTTCGCAACCGGCCGAGGCCCTTTTGGCAATGGTCCGCGACCAGCTTTCCCGTCTCTGAATTCGAAGGACGCATCACCTTCCGGTCCAGGCCTCGGCGTTGATCATGTGGATCGGCCGGCCTTCGGCGTAGGCGTTCACTTGGTCGTATATGTCCGCAAACTGGACATCGAGCTCGTCCTCCGTCACGTAGCCTATGTGCGGCGTCGCAATGACGGCGGGGTGGGTGAGCAGCGGGTCGGCCATGTCGGTCAGCGGCTCGCGGTCGAACACGTCGACTGCCACCCGCCCCGGCCGCCCGGCCTCGAGGGCGGCCAACAATGCGCCCTCCTCGACCAGACCGGCGCGCGACGTGTTGACGAAGGTCGCCGACGGCTTCATCGCCAGCAGGTCGGCGAGCCGGATCGCGCCGCGCGTCTCCGGCTTCAGACGGACGTGCACGCTGACGAAATCGCTTTCGGCAAAGAAAGCCTCGCGGCTCTCGGCCAGCGCCTCTCCCGCAACCGCCAAGCGTTCCCTGCCCTGCGTCGACGCCCACCAGACGACATCCATGTCGAAGGCGCGCGCATAATGCGCCACCTGCTGGCCGATACGGCCAAATCCATAGAG
>JAJFMR010000393.1 GCA_020696915.1 Rhizobiaceae bacterium
GGCGCGCTAGACCGCATGAAGGAAGTGGGCAAGCCGCTGATGACAGGCGCCGAACAGGAGGCCGTTGGCATCAACACCTTCGACGTGATCACCGTCACCGAAAGCTTCGCGGAGCAGCATCCCGAACTGGTGCGCAAGTTTCTCGAGGTGACCGAGGAGGCCAATTCGGCGTACCTGGCCAACCCCGACGCCGCCTACGAGATCGTGTCCAGGGCCGCCGGGATGGATCTGGCGGCAACCAAGTCGATGATGGCCAATTTCGGTTTCCCGACGGCCGCAGAGCAGCAGGGCGAGAACTGGCTGGGCGGCGGCCTGCAGGCGATGACCAAGGGCGTCGCGGACGTGATGGTCTCGGCAGGCGGCATGGAAAAGGCGCTCGACGACTACTCCGGCTTCATCGATGCGGGCTTCCTGAAATAGAAGCGGCGGCAGCGCTTCTTGCTGTCCCGCCCCGACGCCGTGAACGGCATCGTCGTCGACCGCGTCTCGATGACTTTCGCGGCGCCGGGGGGCGTCGCCGTTCATGCGCTGGACAAGGTTTCGCTGCAGATCCGCGAAGGTGAGATGGTCACAGTGCTCGGACCGTCGGGCTGCGGCAAGACCACACTCCTCAACATCCTTGCCGGCTTCCTTGCACCGACGTCCGGTGAGGTGAGGCTGAACGGCCATGCCGTGCGCGGTCCCGGTGCCGAACGCGGCATGGTTTTCCAGCAGGGTGCGCTTTTCGAGTGGATGACGGTGAGCGACAATGTGGCGTTCGGACCCAGAATGGCAGGGCGGAAGCGGAGCGAAATCCGCGACATCGTGGAACTGCTCATCGACAGGGTCGGACTGCGCGGCTTTGGCCAGAAGCCGGTGTACCAGCTTTCCGGCGGCATGCAGCAACGGGTGGCGCTGGCACGATGCCTGGCGAACGATCCCGACGTCGTTCTGATGGACGAGCCGCTCGGCGCGCTCGACGCGCTGACCCGCGAAAAGATGCAGGGGCTCGTGCTGAAGCTGTGGAAGGAGACCGGCAAGACGATCGTCCTCATCACGCACTCGGTCGAGGAAGCGCTGTTTCTTGGCGAACGGCTGATCGTCATGGCGCCGCGGCCGGGACGGATCGAAGGGGAATACCGCCTTCCCTTCGCCGGACAGGCGCTGGAGGCCAGCGCCCGCGAGGTCAAGGCCTCGGCGCCTTTTGTCGGGATGCGCGAGGAAATCCTGTCGATGATCTGGAGCATGGAGGACCAGATCATGACCCATGACGGCGCCCGCGATGTCCGCTGAAGACAACCCTTCTCGCCTTCGGATCTGGCTCGGGCTGGCCGATGATTCTCTTGCCCGTCAGAAGACAGTCAGGTTCGGCGATGCAAGCGCCGTCAATCCGGGACGTATCTACTCGATTTGCATCCTCGCCGCGCTGATGGCCCTGTGGATCGTCTCTTCGGCATTCGGCTGGGTCAAGCCTTTCTACTGGCCGACGATCGGCGGCGTTGCGGACCGGGTCGTACGGCTCGCGACCGAGGGATACCGCAACGTGGCTCTCTGGGAACACATCGGCATCAGCGTCTACCGCGTGCTGTCGGGTGTATTCTACGGCGCCGTTCTCGGCGTGCCGCTGGGCTTTGCCATGGGTCTGTCCTCTGTTGTGCGCGGGCTCTTCGATCCGATCGTCGAATTCATGCGGCCAGTTCCGCCGCTGGCGCTCATCCCGCTGATCATCCTGTGGTTCGGCATCGACGAGACGGCGAAGATATTCCTGCTTTTTCTTGCTTCGCTCTTCATCATGACCATCGCCGCCCGCGCCGGCGTTTCGAGCGTCAGCATCGCCAAGGTGCACGCCGCCTATTCACTCGGCGCGTCCAGGTTGCAGATCATGCGCCACGTCATTCTGCCGAATGCGCTGCCGGAAATCTTCACCGGCCTGCGGACCGCAATGGGGGTCTGCTGGGGAACGGTGGTCGCGGCCGAGCTGGTCGCTGCCGACCGCGGTCTCGGCTCGATGATCATGATCGCCAAGAATTTTCTGCAGACCGACACGGTAGTGATCGGCATCATCATCATCGGCCTGATCGGCTATGGTATCGAGCTGCTCATGCGCTGGCTGGAGAAGAACCTCATTCCCTGGAAGGGCCGCGACTGACCGTTGATAAGAACTCCCGGTCCGATCGTCGCTTTCCGCGATGCCCGGAGAGCCGGCGGAACCATCTCCTTCCCCCAGGATTGGGATGGTGCGCGGTTGCGCGGCCGAGCCGGCCCGTCCTTTCCACTGCTTTGGAGAGCGCGACCCACCATTGATCAGGAGGAATGCGATGACGATTTTCCGATTGCCAGCTTTGGCGACGGGCTGCGCCCTGATGTTTTGCGTGACGCCGGCGTTTGCCCAGGCCGAGAGTCCTCCGGCCCCCCCCTCGACGCAGCCTGGCGCCCCGCCGGCGCCGGACATGAACGCGATGCGGGAGATGATGCGCGAAATGATGCGCGAGATGATGCGGGGCGAAGCCACTGGGCCAGGTGACCGGCAACGTCCTCGCATGACACGCCCGCGCGACCGCAATCATGGTGACCGCATGGCCCGACATCACGGCTTGCAACGGGGCGGGATGATGAGGGGGCCCGGCGACGGACGGCGACACGCCTTCATGCACGGCACCGGAATGCGGATCCTCTTTGCCGTGGTGGATTCGGATGGCGACGGCGCGCTTTCGCTTGCCGAGATCCAGGAGTTCCACGGCCGCATATTCGAAGCTGTCGACGGGAATGGCGACGGCCGCGTCGACATGGAGGAGATCGGTTCCTTTTTCCACGGTGTCCCGGAAGACGACGGGAATTGACGCCCGAGCGTGAGGCGGCGCCCGCGGACCGCCGTCTGCCGCTGCTGCAGAGCACGCCGGCTTGTCGTAAGCAGATATTCGGCTCCGCTGGCGCGTCGCGCCGCCTATCGGGTTCCGCCCTCGATCGGCACCAGGAACCGGTCGCCGCCGACATCCACTTCCATCGCAGGTCCTGCTCTGGCGGACCTCGCGAAAGTCCCGGCATGGAAAATGATCGCATTGAGCAGTGCGAAGGAGAGCGCGAGCGACATTGTGCGCAACGGATAGTCGACAAGCGAATGGATCAGCAGGAACGTAATGGAGAGGAGCGCCATTCGCCTCAGTGCATCATGCCGGTGTTTCCAGAAGCTACTGTAGAGCAGGACGCCGTAAGCCGCGAGCAGCAGGGCAGCGATGATCCCGCCCTCGAAAATAATCTCGAGGAAATCGTTGTGGGCGTGGTTCACGAACCACTGAAAGATCATCTCCTGCCGTTCGTACACCTTGTAGGCGTTTTCGAAATTTCCATAGCCGACGCCAAGTGGCCAGTTGTCCTGGATTCCCTCGATCGTCGTGCGGGCAAATTCGCCGCGCCCGAAGTCCGGGTCGAGTTCTCCGGTGCCGAACTTGGTCCAGGCGCC
>JAJFMR010000394.1 GCA_020696915.1 Rhizobiaceae bacterium
TTGGTTCCAGCGGCGACCCCGGCAAGCATCGGCGCGATGAGCAGGGCGGCAGGCATTGCCGCGAATTCCAGCCCGCCGGCCAGAAGCAGCGAGACGGCGAGGAGCACCGCCCACTGCGCGGCGCGCGGCAGCCTCTCCAGCGATTGCCGCGCGGGCGGGGAAGCGGGCGAGTCCATGAGACGCCTTCTTAAAACACGTGCCCGCAGAAATGTCAGCGCCGCCGACCAGGATCGATGCGGGATTTCTGCGGCATGAGCCCGGACGGCGGCGGCCCGATATCGCGTCGTCGGTAAAAGTGCGGCGATCGGCGGCAAACAGGAAAGATTCCGCTTGAGTCGCGACCGACCCAGCTTCATAATGCAAATCATTCTCATTTGCAGGAATGGCGAGATGGCAGGCATGGTTGAATGGTGGCGCGGCCGCATGAACCGCAGGGCCGTTCTGGCTGGCGGCCTGGCGGCCGCAGGGGCGTCCGCGATCGGGGCGAGTGGAGCGTCCGGGCAGGGCGGTCCCGCCGCGCATCCGGCGCACCCCTTGCATCCGTCACACCCGGCCGCCGCCGGCGTTGTCGATCACCGGGGAGCGCACGGCGCCATGGTGACAGTGGGGGACGTCGACAATGCCCGCAACGGCTTCGACCCGACGGCAATGCTGACCGACTGGGACACCGGCGCGGTCTCGACGCTTCCTGACGGGCGGCGGCTGCGGACCTTCGAGGTGGTTGCCGAGGACAAGGAAATCGAGATCGCGCCCGGCATCATGTTCCCCGCCTGGACCTACAATGGGCGGATACCGGGTCCATCACTGCGTGCCACCGAATGCGACCGGCTGCGCATCGTATTCAGGAACTATGGTTCGCACCCGCATTCCATGCATTTCCACGGCATCCATTCGGCGCGCATGGACGGGGTTCCGGGCGCCGGCATGGTCGGCCCCGGCGAGGAGTTCGTCTATGAATTCGATGCCAGGCCGTTTGGCTGCCACCTCTATCATTGCCACGCGCTGCCGCTGAAACGGCACCTGCACAAGGGCATGTACGGGGCCTTCGTCGTGGATCCAGATCCGGCCCTGCATCCGGAACAGGCGGACGTTGCCCGCTCGCGTCTTTTCGGCACGCCGGAGAACCGCGGGTGGCAGGAAATGGTCATGGTGATGAACGCCTTCGACACCAATTTCGACAATGAGAACGAGGTCTATGCCGCGAACACCGTCGCCCATTGCTACATGAAAGCGCCGATCCGGGTGGCGAAGAGCCGCCCGGTCCGCATCTACCTGATCAACGTGGTCGAGTTCGACCCGATCAACTCCTTCCACCTCCACGCCAACTTCTTCGACTACTACGACCAGGGAACGACGCTGACGCCGACCCTGAAGACAGTCGATCTCGTCGTCCAGTGCCAGGCGCAGCGCGGCATAATCGAATTCACCTACAGGGACCACGAGCCGGGTCTTTACATGTTCCACCCGCATCAGTCGGAATTCACCGAGCTTGGCTGGGTCGGCATGTTCGAGGTCGTGGAGGATGTCGCATGAGGCAGGTCCTTCCGGCAGCCGTCGTCGCCATGCCGCCGGCCCGCCGCAAGCTCTTCTGGCTCGTCTTGCCGCTCGCCATGCTCGGGCTTGCGGTATGGTGGCTGTCGAGCGGCGACCTGCTGAGGGGGTTCGACAATGGCGCTCCGCCGGTCGAGGCGCTGACCTTTGAACGGACGATTCTGGATTCGAACGGGCTATCGGTGCTGGTCCGGGCCGGCGGCTCCGAGCCGGTGACCGTCGCTCAGGTGCAGGTCGACGATGCCTACTGGGAGTTCCGCCAGGAGCCGCCAGGGCCGATCGCCCGGGGCAACACCGCCTGGCTCAGCCTGCCTTTCCCGTGGGTGCTCGGCGAAGCGCACGCTGTCAACGTCGTGACCAGCACCGGAACGACCTTCGAACACGAAATAGCGGTCGCGGTGGCTACGCCGGCGGGCAGCCGGACCAGCCTGGCGTCGCAGGCGCTGCTCGGCGTGCTTGTCGGCGTGGTGCCCGTCGCGATCGGACTGATGTTCTATCCGGCGCTGAAAGGCGTCGGCCGCGACGGCCTGGATTTCCTGCTGGCGCTCACCGTTGGCCTGCTCGCCTTCCTGTTCTTCGACGCATTCGGGGACGCGTTGGAGCTCGCGGGCGAGGCCGCAGCGCTTTTCCAGGGTCCGACGATGGTCTTCCTGGCGGCTGCCGGAAGCTTCCTTTTTTTGATGGCGGTAGGGCGCCGGCGCGGCGCGCCGGCCGGCCTTGCGCTGGCCGCTTACATCGCGTTGGGAATAGGGCTGCACAATCTCGGCGAGGGGCTTGCCATCGGCGCGGCCTTCGCGGCGGGCGCCGCCGGCCTGGGGACGTTTCTGGTGCTCGGCTTCACGCTTCACAACATCACCGAGGGCATCGGCATCGCCGCACCCATGCTGAGAGAGCGCCCGCCGCTCTGGGCCTTCGCGGCCCTGACGCTGCTTGCCGGAGGTCCGGCGGTCGTCGGGCTGTGGATCGGCAGCCTGGCCTTCGCGCCGCAATGGTCGGCACTTGCGCTGGCGGTCGGCGCAGGCGCCATACTGCAGGTGATCGTGGAGGTCACCCTGCTGCTCAGGCGCGGCGGAACGCCGGCAGGCACCCTGTTTTCTCCGCCCGCGATGGCGGGCCTCGCCTGCGGCGTCGGCGTCATGTATCTCACCGCCATGCTCGTCAAGATCTGAGGAAGCGGCGGGCCGGGCCGCAGGCGGCGGCTCAGGCGAACGGCACTGCCGCGGTGCCAGGCGGCAGCTTTGCCTCGTCGTCCGGCTCGACGTGGATGGTCACGCGCACCGAGGGGATTTCCGACTTCAGTGCCGCTTCGATGCGGTCGCAGATCACGTGGCTGTCGCCGACCGACATGCCGGCCTCGACCACCAGATGGAACTCGATGAAGGTGGCGCGGCCGGCGATGCGGGTCTTGAGATCATGCACTTCCAGGGCGCCCTTTGCATTGGCCGAGATTATGTCGCGGATCCTGAGGTGCTCGTCGCGATCCACCGCACGGTCCATCAGGCCGTCGACCGAACTGCCGATGACTTTCCAGCCCTGCCCCAGGATGTTCAGCGCGACGATGACAGCAAGCAGCGGATCGAGAACCGTCCATCCGGTGACGACTGCGCCGGCCAGGCCGGCGATGACGCCTGCCGAAGTGACGACGTCCGTCATGATGTGGCGGCCGTCGGCGACGAGTGCCGGCGACCTTCCGGAACGTCCGTGGCGAATCAGGAGCGCGGCCCAGAATCCGTTTATTGCCGAGGCTCCCGCGTTCACGGCCAGGCCGGTCCAGGGCTGAGTCAGCGGCTGCGGATCCTGCCAGACACGCCACACCTCGACGAGGATCAGGAGCGCAGCGACGACGATGAATACCCCTTCGAGGACGGCCGAGAAATA
>JAJFMR010000395.1 GCA_020696915.1 Rhizobiaceae bacterium
ATGAGCGGCACGCCCGGCCGCGCGGCCTCGCCTGCGCGATGATCGAAATACGCAACGACGAGATCGGTGACGAGAGCGGGCAGCGACATTGGGCGGCCCTGCTCGCCGGAATTCTTTCCAGCATCCACCTGGCGTCGCATGAGGCCCGCGGCGGGCCGGTGCATTCGAGGCGCGTCTAGCAGATATCCGGAACCAGCACCTTGCCCAACGCAGCCAAAGTCTTCGTGCGATATGTGGATGCCCTGAACTACCGGGTCGGCCGGGCGGCCATGTACCTGTTCTTCGTGATGGGGGCGATCCTGCTCTATTCCACGGCTTCCAGGGTCTTCTTCGGCGTCCCCATCAGCTGGGTGCTGGAGATGTCGCAGTTCCTGCTCTCGGCTTACTATCTGCTGGGCGGCGCCTACACGATGCAGCTCGGGCAGCACGTGCGGATGGACCTCGCCTACGGGGCGCTGTCGCCGAAGAACAGGGCGGTGACTGACGCGATCACCATCCTGTTCGTCATCTTCTACCTCGCGGTGCTGCTTGGCGGCGGCATTTCGAGCACCAACTACGCGATCGTCTACGGGCAGAAGAACTACTCCGCCTGGAGCCCGCCGCTTTGGCCGATCAAGTCGATCATGACGATCGGCATTTTCCTGATGCTTCTCCAATGCATCTCGACCTTCTTGAAGGACATTGCGGCGGCGCGCGGGAAGCCGATCGAATGAGTTCCGAATTCATCACCATCTTCATGTTCACGACGATGCTGGTGCTCCTGTTCACCGGGCAGCGCGTGTTCGGCGTCATCGGCTTCGTGGGCACCGTGGCGGCGCTCCTCCTGTGGGGAAAGGGCTCGTTCGAGATGCCCTTCAACGCCTCCTTCCAGGTGCTCAACTGGTATCCGCTGATCACCGTGCCGTTCTTCGTGTTCATGGGCTACATGCTGTCGGAATCCGGCATCGCCACCAGTCTCTATCGTATGTTCCATGTCTGGTTCGGCCCGGTGCGGGGCGGACTGGCGCTGGGCACGGTCGGCCTTATGGTGCTGGTTGCCGCGCTGAACGGCCTGTCGGTCGCCGGGATGGCGATCGGCGCGACGATCGCGCTCCCGCAGCTCCTCAAGCATGGCTACGACAAGGTGATGGTGACCGGGGTGGTGCAGGCTGGCTCTTCGCTGGGCATTCTCATCCCGCCGAGCGTCGTGCTCGTCCTCTACGCGATGATCGCCCGGCAGCCGGTCCTCGAACTCTGGCTGGCCGGCGTCGGCCCCGGGCTTCTGATGGCGTTGATCTTTTCGATCTACATTTACGTTCGCTGCCTGATCCAGCCGGAGATCGGACCGGCCCTGCCGCCCGAGGAGCGCGCCCAGATCACATGGTCGGAAAGGTTCAGGCTGCTGCGCTCAGGCATCCTGCCGCTGGCCATCTTCGTGATCATGATGACGCTGTTCATGACCGGCACGACCAGCATGGTGGAAAGCTCCGCGGTGGGGGCCGCCCTTTACACGCTCGCCGCCTGGGTGGCCGGCAACCTCAATCGCAAGGTCCTGGAGCTCAGCTCCCGCAACACGATGTCCATCAGCGCGATGTTCCTGTGGATCATCCTCGCCGCGCTTTGCTTCAGCTCCGTCTATGATGGGCTGGGCGCCGTGCAGGCCGTCCGGCATCTCCTGCTCGAGAGCTGGGAATTCAGTCCCTGGGAAATCCTGATCGCGATGCTCCTGTCGTTCGTGGTCATGGGCATGTTCCTCGACGACACGGCGATGCTGGTGATCGTCGCGCCGCTCTACATCCCCCTGGTGACGGGCCTCGGCTTCAACCCGATCTGGTTCGGCATCCTCTACACGATCACCTGCCAGATCGCCTACATAACCCCGCCCTTCGGCTACAATCTGTTCCTGATGCGGGCGCTGGCGCCCCCGGAGATCACGCTGATCGATATCTACCGGTCGATCGTCCCGTTCTTCTTGCTTATGGTTCTGACGATCGTACTGTTGATGATATTTCCGCAGATCGCGCTGTGGCTGCCAGAACTCTACTCGGGCCGCTGAGCATGGGGAGCGGAGAGCGGACTGCCGGGAGCCCTGAATGGCAGGAAAGGCGCTGAAGGCACGAATGCCGGCGGCGCCGTGGATGACCAACGAAGAAGGAGAAGCTGTGATGACCAAGAGACGTGAGTTCCTCAAGGGGGCGGGGCTGATCACCGCCACGGCGGGCGCGTCGACGCTGGCGGCGCCCTACGTCAAGGCGCAAAGCCCGATCAAGTGGCGGCTGCAGACCTATGCCGGCCCGGCCTTGGCCGAGCACGTTGTCAAGAATTCGATCGACTGGTTCAACAAGGCGGCCAATGGCGAAATGACGATCGAGCTCTACACGGCCGACCAGCTGGTGCCGCATGGCGAGCTCTTCCGCTCCGTCCAGTCCGGGACCATCGACGCGGCGCAGAGCGACGACGATTCGGCGGCGGCGCCGGTCGACGTCAAGGTGTTCGGCGCCTACTTCCCGCTCGCCTCGCGCTATTCGCTCGATGTCCCCGCGCTGTGGCACTGGCACGGGCTGAAGGAGATATGGGAGGAAGCCTACAAGGAGATCCCCGATGTCACCTGGCTCAGCACCGGCTCCTGGGATCCCTGCAACTTCGGCACCACCAAGCCGATCCGATCGCTCGCCGACCTGCAAGGCCTGCGCGTCTACACGTTCCCGACCGGCGGTCAGTTCCTGTCGAAGTTCGGAGTGGTGCCGGTGTCGCTGCCCTATGAAGACGTGCAGCCGGCGATCCAGACCGGTGAGCTCGACGGCGTCTGCTGGTGCGGCATCACGGAGATGCACACGGTGGGCTGGGCCGACGTCCTGAAATACTACCTCACGAATCCGCTGTCGGGCGCCTGGGCCGGTTCCTACTTCGTCAATACGGAGAAGTGGAACGCCGTGCCCGAGCACCTGCAGCAGCTCTACCGGATGGCCATCGACAGCTCGCACTACTATCGCCTTCACTGGTACTGGGCGGGAGAGGCCAATTACCGGAACACCGGCAAGCTCGAGCTCACGTCGATTCCCGACGCCGAATGGAAGACGGTCGAGGAGGCCGCGGTGACCTTCTGGGACGAGATCGCCGCGCAAAGCCCGCGCAGCGCGAAGGTGGTCGAGATCATCAAGAAGTACAATGCCGACATGGTGAAGGCGGGCGCGCCTTATCGCTACGGCTGACCGGCAGGGGTGGCCTTCGGTCGCCGGCCGCAACACGGCCGGGCCGGAATGCAGCGGGAAGACGGGTTTCCGACAGGGTGGCGGAGCATGAACGGCATGGCTGGAAATGTTTCCTTCGAGGCGTTGAAGAAAGCAATCGACGACGGCGGCATCGACACCGTGCTCGCCTGCGCCGCCGACATGCAGGGCAGGCTGATCGGCAAGCGCTTCCTGGCGCGGTTCTTCGCCGAGTCC
>JAJFMR010000396.1 GCA_020696915.1 Rhizobiaceae bacterium
GGCCCTCCATGCCGCCGGACCATTCCGCAACACCGCCGTCCCTGCTCCAGGCCGGGCGAAAGAAGAAGCATGGCGCATCTGCGTTTTCGGGAGTGTCGATGATGAAATCACGGGAGAACCTCGTCCGGCTGAAGCAGTTTCAGGTCAATGAGAAACGCCGCCAGCTGTCTCAACTGGACATGATGATTGCCGAGTTCGACCGCATGGCGACCGAACTGGAGATCCAGATTGCCGCGGAGGAGAAGAAGGCGGGCATCACCGACATCAACCATTTCGCCTATCCGACCTTCGCCACGGCAGCGCGCCTGCGCCGCGACAATCTGAAGAATTCCCAGAACGACCTCATCAGTCAAAAAAGCGTTGCCGAAGCCATTCTCGCCGAGGCGGAAGCGGAACTCTCAAAGGCGGAACTGCTGGAGTCGCGCGACCCCAGGCATCGTGACGGCGACGGTGACATGCGCAGCGCCATGATCGGCTGAGCAGCGGGCCTGCGGCATCTCGACCACAACCGCAATGCGCGCTTCTGTCGGCGCATGTCTTTCGCCCAGCTTGCAAGCCCCCTGCTGTTGCGACACGGGGGAAATCCACCCGTCCGTTCTCCATCGACTTCCCTCGGCAAGCCGGTTTTGCTTTTCCGTGCGATGGTCTATGCCGGCGCCATGCCGCCGCTTCTCCCGCTCGCTCTGTTTGCGGCCACCTTCTCGCTGGCGCTCGGCCTGGTGCTGCCTCTGATCAGCGTGGAACGGCTGTTCGTCTTTGCCGACGAACCTTCGCTGCTTGCCATCATCGCCGGCCTCTGGACCGAAGGCGATCGGGCGCTGTCGATCCTGATCGGAATGTTCTCCGTGGCCTTCCCGTCGCTGAAGCTGGCCTTGCTTCACCTTGCCGCCTATGGCGGTAAAGCCTGGGCAGCACGCATACCGGGCTGGTTCCGGATGCTGTCGAACTGGTCGATGCTGGACGTGGTGCTGGTCGCGCTGGTCATTTTCGCGGCAAAGACGAGCGGCCTTGCGACCGCTGTGACCAAGCCCGGTCTCTGGTTTTTCGGGGCCTCGGCGGTACTGACGGCCGGCGCATCGGCATTGGCCAGACGAGCTGCCTGACCCTCGCCGGCATTCCCGTACGTGAATGAAAAGGCGGTTCCCGGTCCGGCGCTCAGTGCCGGTACTGCTGGATGCGCGTCGTGCGCAGGCCGGCGAGCCCGTATTCGTCGATCGACGCCTGCCAGGACAGGAATTCTTCCGTGGTGAGCTTGTAGCGCTGGCAGGCTTCGTCGAGACTGAGCAAGCCGCCGCGGACCGCCGCCACGACTTCGGCCTTGCGCCGGATCACCCACCGCCTCGTGTTGCTCGGCGGAAGGTCGGCGATGGTGAGCGGGCTGCCATCCGGCCCGATCACATATTTGACGCGCGGCCTAACCAGATCGGTCATCGTACTCTCTAACTGGAAACACGAACCAGGAACGCAATCTCCCAACCGTAACGCTGCAGCTTTAAAATTTGCCTAAGCGCTTCCTAATCGATAAGTAACGATCATGAATGTGCCGTTAGCATTTTCGACGGCATTTGAAGGAATCTGCGCTGTCGGCAGACGAAGGCAATTCCTCGACTAAACACTTCCTGTTTTCTGCATGCGGCCGAGCCGCCGGCGGTCCGGCACCTTACCGATCGCCCTACCTGCCGCCGCCCCGGGCCCGGGCGACGGAAACTGGCACAGCTGCGAGGCCTGACCTATATTCCAGCTTGCCATGGAACGCGACACGGACACTGAAGAACTGCCTGATGAACAGCCTCGATCTGCCGGATTCTCCCGAAAAGACCCGCGTCGTGGTGGCGATGTCGGGCGGCGTCGATTCCTCGGTCGTCGCGGGCCTCCTGAAGCGTGAGGGTTATGACGTCGTCGGCGTGACGCTGCAGCTCTACGATCACGGCACGGCGACGCATCGGGCCGGCTCCTGCTGCGCCGGTCAGGACGTGGCGGACGCCCGCCGCGTTGCCGAGACCATCGGCGTTCCGCATTATGTGCTCGATTACGAGGAGCGGTTCCGGAAGTCGGTGATCGATCCGTTCGCCGCGAGCTATGTCGCGGGCGAGACACCCATCCCCTGCGTTTCCTGCAACCAGACGGTCAAGTTCGCCGACCTGCTGGCAACGGCACGCGAGCTCGGCGCCGCTGCGCTGGCCACCGGCCATTATATCCGCTCGCGCGGCAACGGCCACCACCGGGCGCTCTACCGGCCCGTCGATGCCGATCGCGACCAGAGCTATTTCCTGTTCGCCACGACGCAGGCGCAGATCGACTATCTTCGCTTCCCGCTGGGCGGCATGTCCAAGCCGGAGGTCCGCGCCGCTGCCGGGGCCATGGGGCTCGCCATCGCGGCGAAGGCCGACAGCCAGGACATCTGCTTCGTGCCGCAGGGTAAGTATTCCGACATCATCGCCAAACTGCGTCCCGCCGCCGCCACACCGGGCGACATCGTTCACATCGACGGCCGCGTGCTGGGCCGCCACGAGGGCATATTGCGCTACACGATAGGCCAGCGCCGCGGCATCGGCGTTGCGTCCGGCGAGCCGCTCTACGTCGTGCATCTCGATGCCGGCAGGGCGCGCGTCGTGGTCGGCCCGCGCGAGGCGCTGGAGACCCACAGGATCTCGCTTCGCGATGTCAACTGGCTTGGAGACGAACCCCTTTCGGCCATTCCGCCCGCCGGCCTGGAGCTCAGCGCCCGTGTGCGATCGGCGCGGCCGCCACGGCCGGCGCGCCTCTATCATGGCGCCGCTGGCACCACGGTGGAGTTCGCGGAGGGCGAATCCGGTGTCGCTCCGGGCCAGGCCTGCGTTCTTTACGAAAACGACGGCGACAATGCCCGCGTTCTCGGCGGCGGCTTCATCGATCGCTCGGAACGCGGAAAGGACGCCGAGGCGATGCTCGCAAAGCTCACCAGCGAGCCGGCGCTGCCGATGTCCTGAGGGCAGATGCATCGCGGGACGGCTGCATTTTGCTGCCCCAAGGCGGATCCGGCGTTCGGCCACGAACGGGATTGCGTCGGAATGGACCCGTTGCGTGAGAGTGCGCTTTCGTTCGGGTCACCGCTGGCGCGGCCGAACACGTCAGCGAAATTGTTCCGCCTCGCTGGTTCCCGCTCCGCCACCGCCGACATGCACCACCGAGCCTGCGGTGAGAATCCGCAGGACGGTGATCGCCTCCTCGCCGTCGGTGCGCGGCGGGCTCCGGCTTTCCAGGCAGCCGATGAAATGCTCGAGTTCCCTCGTCAGCGGCATGCCCTGCTCGACGGGCACATAAGACGGCTCGTTGGTCGTGAAGGCCCACTGGCCGCTGTCCTGCCACACAGAGTGGCGATAGACGGCAAGCTTCCTCTCCCAGGGCTCGACGTCGTCGAAGACCGCCATTGCCCTTGT
>JAJFMR010000050.1 GCA_020696915.1 Rhizobiaceae bacterium
GGCCTGTCGCCGCGACGCTCGCTCCAGCCAGAAATCCCGTCCAGGCCCTCCCCGGCTGCCGACGGTGCCTTCCCGGATCGCTGCCGCAAACCGCCGGGAAGGACTTGCGGAGAATCGGAGCCGGTGCGAGCATCGCCGCAGCATGGCTCGCCCGCGTTCTGATTCTCCGCCCCTTTTCGAAGTCGTCGAAAAACCTGATTTCTCCTTCGAGCGGAAGGGGATCGGCCAAGGCTTGTGGCCGGTGGCCGGGCTCGACGAGGCCGGCCGCGGACCGCTCGCCGGCCCGGTCGTCGCTGCCGCCGTCATCCTCGACCCCAAACGGATTCCAAGGGGCCTCGACGATTCGAAGCGGCTGACCTTCGCGCAGCGCGAGGCGCTGTTTGCCATCATCCTGCGCAAGGCGCTCGGCGTGTCGATGGCCTCGGTTTCGGCCGAAGGCATCGATGCGAGCGACATCCGCAAGGCGAGCCTGGAAGCCATGCGGCGAGCGCTGGCCGGGCTTCCCATCGCGGCGCGGCTGGCGCTCGCCGACGGCCGCGACGTGCCGCCCGGCATTCCCTGCGACTGCCGGGCACTGGTGCGCGGCGACCAGCGCTCGCAGTCCATCGCCGCCGCATCGATCGTCGCCAAGGTGATGCGTGACCGGATGATGCAGGGCTGCGGCCAGGCCGACCGGCGCTACGGGCTCGAAGTTCACATGGGCTACGCCACCGAGCGCCACCGGGCCGCGATCGAGACGCACGGGCCAGTGGTCCGCCTGCACCGCATGTCGTTCTCGCCCTTCCGGCTCGGGGCTGAGGGAGACGGCGCGGCGCCGGATATGGAGGCCGATCTCCCCTTCGCGGATATCGAGAGCCACAGGGCGGCCTGATCATCGCAACAGGATGCGCCGAGCCAGGCGCACATCTGCGCGTCACGCGATTCAGTGGCGTTGCGGAAGGGAAAGAACGCTTGCTTCGCGCCAGCCGGCCCGGACGGCGCCAAGGCGGCAACCCGTGAACTGCCGGGCATCGGTCGGGATCGGCCCACCCCTGTACGAGTGAACCCCCGCCGGTCCGCGATCAGTTGAGGTTGGCTTTTACCTGCTGAAGAGACGACTGGAAGCCGGTCTCGGAATCGACCTTGCCGGCCAGCACCTTGCGGGCCGCCTCGACGGCTATGTCGACGGCGGTGGATTTCACCTCAGCCACGGCGTCGCGTTCGGCCTGGGCGATCTTCTGCTCGGCCAGCGCGGTGCGGCGGGTCACGTAGTCGGCGGTCTTCCTCTTGGCCTCCTCGAGCAGCATGTCGGCTTCGCGGCGGGCAGCCGCCACGATGTCGGCGGCGTCCTTTTCCGCTTCCTTGCGCTTGCGCTGGAGATCGGCAAGCAACTGCTGGCCCTCTTCCCTCAGCCGCCTCGCCTCGTCGAGTTCCGCGCGGATGCGGTTGCCGCGCTGATCGATCGCCCTGGTGATCGCCGCCGGCACGTTGTAGTAGATGACCACGCCGATGAGGATGAAGAGCGCAACCGTCGCCCAGAACGTATTGTCCATAACCCTCTCCTATCCGCGGACCGACCGGACAGCATCCGCCAGCGCCGCCCGGTCGGCCTTGCCGCCGGTCAGTTGCTCGACGATGGCCAGGGACGTCTCCTCGGCGATCGCGCCGACTTCCTGCATCGCCCGGGACTTGATCGAAGCAATGTGCGCCTCGGCATCGGCGAGCTTCTGGCCAAGGTCGGCTTCGACCTTCTTGCGTTCGGCTTCGGCTTCCGCCTTTGCGGCATCGCGCGCCTGCTGCCCAATCGCGTTCGACTTGGCCTTTGCCTCCGCGAGTTCCTGCTCGTAGGCGGCGACCGCAAGGTCGCCTTCTTCCTTCAGGCGGGCGGCCTGGTCCAGATCCTGGGCGATCCGCTCGGCGCGCACCTCCAGGATGTTGCCGACGCGCGGCAGCACGACCTTTTTCAGGAACAGGTAAAACAGGCCGAAGGTAATGGCCAGCCACAAAAGCTGCGAAGGGAAAGTCGTTGCGTCGAAGGGCGGAAACGCGCCCTCGTGCCCGGCCTCGGCTTCGGTATGGGCCTCGCCTTCGGCCGGAGCATGCTCCTGCGCGTATCCCGGTGTCACGAACATCTAGGATCCCTCGACGATTGTTCCGGCCGCGGACGCGGCCGGCGGTTCGTGCTTCCGCTCCTCAGGTGAAGAGCAGGAGGAGCGCCACGAGCAGGGAGAAGATGCCGAGAGCTTCGGTCACCGCGAAGCCGAAGATCAGCCGCCCGAACTGGCCGTCGGCAGCCGACGGATTGCGCAGCGCACCCGCCAGATATTGGCCGAAGATGTGGCCCAGTCCGATGCCGGCCCCGCCCATTCCGAGGCAGGCAATGCCTGCGCCGATTGCTTTAGCTGCGTCTGCTTCCATGTCAGGCTCCTTGTGGATTTTGTGCGTTGTGTCGTTCGAAGAGGCGGCAGGCCGCCGGAAGGCTAATGGCCGGGATGAATGGCGTCGTTCAGGTACATGCAGGTCAGCACCGCAAACACATAGGCCTGCAGGAACGCGACGAGAATCTCGAGCGCCGTGATCGCGACCGTCATGGCGAGTGGCAGGACCGACCCGGCAATGCCGACGAAGCCGAACGTGCTCAGCGACACGACGAAGCCGGCGAAGACCTTGAGCGTTATGTGCCCCGCCAGCATGTTGGCGAAAAGCCGGACCGACAGGCTGATCGGCCGCGACAGGAAGGAGACCACCTCGATGAGCACGACCAGCGGCACCAGGATGGCCGGCACGCCCTTCGGCACGAACAGGTTGAGGAAGCCCAGGCCATGCTTCATGAAGCCGTAGACGACGACCGTGCCGACGACCAGCAGGGCGAGCGCGAAGGTTACGATGATGTGGCTGGTGACGGTGAAGAAATAGGGGAAAAGGCCAAGCAGATTGGCCACCAGCACGAAGACGAACAGCGAGAACACGAACGGAAAGAACCGCATTCCCTGCGTGCCGGCTGCGTCACGCAGCATGTTGGCGACGAATTCATAGGTCATTTCCGACAACGACTGCAGCCTGTCGGGCACCAGGCCGCGGCTCGAGGTCGAGAGGTAGAGAAACGCGCTTGCCGCAGCCACGGTCGCCACCATGAAGGCGGAAGAATTGGTGAACGAGAAATCGAGGCCGCCGATCTCTATGGGAATCCATTTCTGGATCTGGAACTGATGGATCGGATCGTTGGCCAATCAGGCCCCCTCGGCACGTCGCGCGCGCGGCGCGGTTCAGTCTCTGTCGGTCCTCCGGTCACCCTTTTCGGGAGCCTTCAGGCCTGCTTCGGCAACCATACCTGCTGAACGCAGGACGTTCAGGACTCCGGCACAAAATCCGAGCAGCAGGAAGATGATCAATCCCCAGGGCGACGTGCCCAGAAAACTGTCGATCGCCCAGCCGAGCCCGGCCCCCACCGCTATCCCGGCGATGAACTCGCTGGACAGCCTGAAGGCTTGACCGTAACCGGCCACCCCGCCTCGTGCCGAACCTTGCTCGGCACCCCGGCCTGCGGGGCGCCTTGCAGCGAGGGATGCTTCGAGGTCGCGCCGGCGGCGCTCCAGATCCCCGTCGCCCTCGGAAGCGGCGCGCCCCCCCGGTCCGGTTTTTCCGGGTTCGTCCGGTCCGTCGGAACCGGCCATCGCAACCTCCGCCCCGGCCGGCAAGCCGCCGTTCGTCCGCTTCAAGTCGCGCGCAACATAGTTTCAGGCCTTGGCCCCGTCAAGCCACGGGCCTGCCGCTCCAGTCAACGACTAACATCAACAAAATCAATTGCTTGCATGGGTGCGACATGTTGCCCGACGGGACGACACCGCAGTGGCCGGACGAATCCCCGTACAAACGGCGGCGCGAGGCGAGCGGCAGCCCGCCTATGACCAGCCGCCACCGTAGGTGCGGTAGAAGATGTGGAGGCCGATCTTCTTCATCTTCTCCATCGTCCTCGACCACCGCGGGTTGACGTAGTCGGCGTAGTAGTGGGTCGACGAGGCAACTTCGGGAAGGAATATCTTGCCGGCAGTGACCGCCATCGCGATCTCCTCGGCCCTCTCGTAGTGGGTGCGGCTGGCGATGCGATCCTTGACGCCGTCGCAGGCAAAGGAGAACTGGCAGCGGTTCCGCCAATTGTCGTTCTGGTAGACGACGCCGCAGATCGTCGCGGGATAGGCTGGATTGCGGACCCGGTTGAGCACCACCTGCGCGACCGCCGCCTGGCCGCGCGCGCTTTCTCCACGCGCCTCGAAATAGATGGCCGTGGCGAGGCACTTCTGCTCGGCCCTGGAAAACACGCTGGCGGGCAGCGGCTTCGCCATCCAGGAATGATCGCCCGCGGCGAGCGGCGGAACGAATCGGCCGCCGGCCGGGTCCTCTTCCTTCAGAAGGGTGAGGAACGGCGACGCCTGGGCATAGTCCGGTGCGGGCGGCGCATAGGCCGTCGCCAGAATGTCGGCCTTCTCGTTGTTGACGAGATCGGCAAGGAATGCCGGCACGGCGGCGTCGCGCTGCTTCTCCTTCTTCGCGTAAAAGGCGGCGGCAATGGCCACCTCCTTGCCGCGAATATCGGGTCTGGCGAAAGCCATGCGGACGTCGGCTGCGGCGGCAGGCGCGATGAGCAGCCGGGTTTGCCGGAACATCGACCCGGCCCCGAACGGTTTTGGAGGAGCGACCGGCACCACCTTGACGACACGGCCCTTCTTGCCCGAGCGCACGATCCGCTCTTCATCTGGAACCTCGCCGGAACGGCCGGTCTTGCCCCGGAAAGACACGGCGCCGATGCCGGGGGCGACGATCCCGGCTCCCGAGATCGAGGCGGTCACCGCCCCGCCGTCGGCGAAGGGCAGCTCGGCAGCGTGCACGGAACCCGCCACCGATTTCTCGACGACAGTGGTCCAGCGGGCACTCGGGGCGGACACTCCGGAAACCAGGCTGGTGACGTCCTGGTAGGCTGCAACCGTCGGGAAGCCGAGCCACATGCCGATACCGACGATCAACGGAGACAGAAAACGTCTGTCAGGGCTGGTGGCGGCAAAGATGCCCGTCACTAGTCGTCGATGCACGAAAATCTCCAGGACCCGGAACCCACCGCTGTGGAGCGAGACTGACCCATTAACCTTGACGGAGGCTTAACAGAGGTCCTGTGTCGGGAATGTGGTCGCGGCGGGCCGGCCTGGTCATTTCCTTTTTCTGGCGCGGCCGGCGAACGGGTTTTCTGAAGCGGTGAGCGAGATGCGGATCGGCACGCCGGGCATGTCGAACGCCTCGCGCAGGCCGTTGGCGAGATAGCGGACATAGGATTGCGGCATCTCTTCGGGCCGCGAGCAGGAAAGCACGAAGCCGGGCGGCCGCGTCTTGACCTGGGTCATGTATTTCACTTTCAGCCGACGACCGGCGACGGCCGGCGGCGGATGGTGCGCCAGCACCCCTTCCAGCCAGCGGTTCAGCCGTCCGGTCGAGACGCGGCTGTTCCAGATCCTGTGCGTGGCGAGGACGGCGTCCATCAGTTTCTCGAGGCCGCGACCGGTCTCGGCCGAGACCGGCACGGCCTGAACGCCGCGGACCTGCGGCAGCAGCCTCTGGGTCTCTTCGCGCAAGGCGGCGAGCGCCTGTTGCGGGGCGTCGATCAGATCCCATTTGTTGAAGGCGATCACCAGCGCGCGGCCTTCTCTGACGATCAGGTCGGCCAGCTGCAGGTCCTGTTTCTCGAAGGGGATCGTCGCGTCGAGAACGACGATCACCACCTCTGCGAAGCGGATCGCCCTCAGACCGTCGGCGACCGACAGTTTCTCGAGCTTCTCCTGGACGCGAGACTTGCGGCGCATGCCGGCCGTGTCGAACATCTTCAGCCGGCGGCCGCGCCACTCCCAGTCGACTGAAATGGAGTCGCGCGTGATGCCGGCTTCCGGGCCGGTCAGCAGGCGGTCCTCGCCGATCAGCGCATTGATCAGCGTCGATTTGCCTGCGTTGGGACGGCCGATCACGGCGATCCGCATCGGCCTTGTCTCGTCATAAGCGGGCTCGGCGTCGGGATCGTCGATGTCGTCGCCGACCAGCACGCCGCCGGCGTCCTCGCCCGCATCCTGCTCATCGCCGGCGAAGGCACGCTCCTCGCCAAGCGCTGCCACCACCGCATCCCGGAGGTCGGGCAGCCCGAGGCCATGCTCGGCCGACACCGCCACGGGCTCGCCGAGACCGAGTTCCCAGGCATCGAGCACGCCGCCTTCGCTGCCGCGCGCCTCCGATTTGTTGGCCACCAGCACGACCGGCTTGCCGGATTTCCGGACGATGTCGGCAAAGGTGCGATCGTCGGGCAAGAGTCCCGTCTTGGCGTCGAACATGAAGAAGATGATGTCGGCGGCGGCAATCGCGATCTCGGTCTGGGCGCGCATGCGGCCTTTGAGCGTATCGGGCGCCGCGTCCTCGAAACCCGCCGTGTCGATGACCTCGAACTCGAGGTCGTAAAGCCTCGCGGGATGAACACGCCGGTCCCTCGTCACGCCCGGCGTGTCGTCCACCAGCGCAAGCTTGCGGCCGGCCAGCCGGTTGAAAAGCGTGGACTTGCCGACGTTGGGACGGCCGATGATCGCGGCGCTGAAGCTCATCGCCTCAGGAGGCCGCGCCCGAACCCTGGATCAGCTCCGCCATCAGGGTCGCGCGCTGGCGGCTGTTCTGCGGCGCCTGCTCGTCCGCAGCAATCTGCTCGAACAGGCTGAGCGCGTCGGTGGCGCGGCCCTCCTTCCAGGCTGCCAGTCCGAGCGCTTCGCGGGCCGAATGACGAAGGGCGTTGGTGTCCGCCGTCAGCGTCTCGACGCGTGCCGCGACGTCGTCGTAGGTGCCCGAATCGACCAGCAGGAAGGCAGCCCTGAGCCTCGCCATGTCGCGGAGCGAGGAGGGAATAGAGGAATCGGACGCAACGACGTCGAACCCGGACACGGCTCCCGCGGTGTCGCCCCTGGCTGCAAGGACAGTGGCCGCACGCAGGCGCGCCAGTATCGGATAGGCGCCGTAGCCGTCTGCCTCGAGCGCCTGCAGGGCGCCGAGCGCCTCATCGTGCTTGCCTTCGTTGGCGAGCTGCAGCGCCTGCGAAAACCTGTCGCCCGAACTGTTGGCGCGGGTCTCGACCCAGTAGTCATAGCCGACATAGGCGGCAGTCAGGAGGATGACGAGCACGGCGGCGGCGAGCGCAATCGGGCCGTAGCGGTCCCAGAGCGCCTTCGCCTGGTCCTTGCGCATCTCCTCGTTGACTTCGCGGATGAAGCTGTCGTCCGACATTCCTGCCTACCGTCCCGGCCCGCCGGGTTTTCCCGAGGCCGCGTTTTAGCGGAATTGCCGCAACATGGAAGGGGGCGGCCGGGAAAATTGCCGGAGCACTGCCGGGACTCCTGGCGTTGGTTGGCCGGGTCGCGCGTCGCTTGTCCGCCATGAGGAAGCGTGGTGGCGGCACCTGGGCTTCGGCGTCACTGCGATGCCCGTTTCCGTCGCCTGCCCGCCCACGACGAAGCGCAGCGCCGCGAGTTTCGCACCTATTCGGCCGTAGCGGCCTCCTCGCCGTGCTCCGCTTCCTGCTCCAGATATTGCTTGTCGATCTTTGGAAGCTCGCCTCCGACGATCGCTGCCTCGAAGGCCCGCAGGCGCTTGTGGACGGACAGAAGCTCGACGATCGTCGACCACGAATTGACCAGGAACTGGAACGAGCTCGAGACCTGCGAGAACGCATACATGATCTGGTTGAGCAGGCCGAGGCTGATGCGTCCCGCGACGATGGATGGCGCCAGGATCAGCAGCGAAAATATGTTGTTCGCCTGCAGGTAGGTGTAGCGGACGACGTTGAAGTAGACATAGTGGAAATAGAGCCGGAAATAGTTGCGACGGACATTGCCGAACAGTTCGCTGACGGTCGGCGGCTGCGCGCGGTCGGGGTCGTCCTCGCCATACACCAGTTCCTTGCGGTAGGCGGCCTCGACGCGCTGGTTGCGGAACTGCAGGCCCGGCAGCTTGAAGCCGGCGACGATGAGCGAAAAGGTCCCGAACAGCGACCACACCACCGCCGCGACGACCAGCGGACTTTCGATGCGGCCGACCAGCGGCAGTTCTGTGACGTTCTCCGACAGTTTCACCAGCACCGGCATGAATGCGATGAGCGTCATGATCGAATCGATGAACGCGACGCCCAGCCCCTCCATGATCTGGGAGAAGCGCATCGTGTCTTCCTGGACCCGCTGCGAGGCACCTTCGATGTGTCGAAGCCGCCCCCAGTTGGCCATGTAGTAGTCGTTCATTGCGGTGCGCCAGCGGAAGATCCAGTGGCTGACGAAGAAAGCGGTGAGCACGCTGACATTCATGCCCACCAGGGCCAGCCACACGAAGCTGCTCAGCTGCGAGTAGAATTCGGCGTTGGTGGTCGTCAGGGTCTTCGACATGATCCCCTGGACGTAATCCCAGAACGGCCCGTACCAGTTATTGACGGCGACGCTGACCTGCACCTGGAAATAGGTGATGAAGAGGATCAGCGAGGAGCCGAGGATCGACCAGTTCTGCCAGGGATGCGGCAAAAAGCGGCTCCAGAACGAATAGAACGCCAGCACCGCGACGGCGAAATAGAGGTAGAACCAGAGGAAGGGCTTCGACCAGAAGACGCTGATGCCGATGATCGGCGGCGCGTCGGGCGCGGCCGGCGGCAGGCCGAACCAGGCGCCCATCTGCTCGCCGAGGAAGAACCAGAACAGGACGACGACGACGCTCCAGGCGATGGCCGTCGAAAAGAACAGCTTGGGCTGCGGAAAGAACGATACGAACACGTGGGCTTTGATCCTTGTAGGGCCGTACCGGTCGACGGCCGCCTGCGGTCGGGCGGCATCAATTCACACTTCAGATCGAAAGAAAATGCCTCGAGCGTGTCGACGTTGCTGCCCCGCCGCCACATTCACCGCGAATCTGGCGAGATTCCGGCCGTCCAGGCAATAATGGCCGAGGCAAGGAGGGCTGCAGCTGCTCCGAGAGACGGCAGCAGGAAGCTGCCCGACCATTGCGAGGCGAGGCCGGCGGCCACCGGTCCGACGATCTGGCCCAGGCCGAAGGCGGCCGTCATCAGCGCGAAGACCCGTCGCGGCGCCAGAGGCGCCAGCAGACGGCCGAGCTGCAGTCCGAGCGCGGTGATTGCCACGAAGGTACCGCCGAGCAGCACGCCGCCGGCAAGCGGCCCGGCAATGCCGCCGAGCATGACGCTCGCCGCAACCCCGGCCGCCTCCACCACGCAGGCGGCAACGAACGCCGCCCGAAGGCCGGCGCGCGCAGCGATGCGGTTCCAGACGACGATCGAGGGGACTGCCGCCACGCCGGTCGCCAGCCAGACAAAAGCTTCGAACCGGGCACCCTCGCCCGCCTCCCTCACCAGGGCGACGAGGAAGGTGGCGGTGACCACGTAGCCCAGACCGAAAAGGCCATATGCGAGGATCAGTCCCGCCAGCTGGCGAGAGCGCGGCAATCTGGGTTCGGGACGCGTCGGGCCGGATCGCGGCGGGCCGCGGTCCACGAGCCATGCAACCGCCAGCAGCGCAGCCCCCGACAGCGCGGCGGCAAGGAACCAGCCGGTCCGCCAGGACGTCGCGATCTCCACCGGCGCGAGCATCATCATCGAGGTCAGCACGATGCCGAGGCCGACGCCGGAAAAATGCAGCGCCTGGAGATCGCCGCGGCCGGCTTTTGCCAGCTGCAGGAATACGATGCTCGTCGCAAACAGCATGGCGAACGCGCTGGCCACGCCGGCAAGCAGGCGGATCGCCAGGAAGAGCGGGAGGCTCTCCGTCAGACCCATCGCCGCGACGAGGAGCGTGCTCGCGGCCAGCGCGCCAAGCATGAGCGGGCGCTCACGGCCCTCCGCCCAGCCGCCCGCGGCAAGCATCGCGCCGCCGAGATAGCCAAGATAATTCGCCGACGCGATCAGGCCGGCATCGGCGGCGGACAGATCCAGCGTCTCCATCATGCCGGGCAGGAGCGGCGTATAGACGAAGCGGCCGATCCCCATGGCCGCGGCGAGCGCGATCATGCCGGCGGTGACGGAGCGGAGCGGCGAGACGGGACGGGAAGCCATTTTCGGCCGCGACCATATTGCCGCAGGTCGCGCGCGCAACGGATATCGCTTGGGCCAGCGGGGTTGCTGCGCGGTGGACCGGGTGACTGCGCGGCGGTCGACTGCAAAGGGCTGCCGCAACGTTGGGGTCAGTCCAGAGGCTCACCCAGGCTCAAGCTTCGGCAGGAGCTGCTCCCAGACTGCGGGGCGGAAGCCGGTCGTGACCTTGCCGCCGGCGTCGAGTACCGGCCGCTTGATCAGGTTGGTCTCGGCCAGCATCATGGCCCTCGCCTTCTGCTCGTCGATCCCGGTCTTTGCCGGCTCAGGCAGCTCGCGGAAGGTGGTGCTGTTCCTGTTCAGCACCGTCTCCCAGCCGGCGCTTTGAAACCAGTGGTCGACCACGGCGGGATCGAGGGATTTCAGCCGATAGTCGAAGAAATCATGGGCGACGCCGTGCGCGTCGAGCCAGGCGCGCGCCTTCCTCACCGTGTCGCACCCTTTGAACCCGTAGATGGTCACCGGCATCGGCCACCTCCCTTTTTCAATTGCCGGCTGCGTACAGGCAGGCGGCCGGTATCGCAATGCCGGTCGGCTGCGACGATTGCGCATGTGGCTGAAGACATACTTGATCATCACCGCATCGGCCCGGTCGTGACGCTGACAATGCCCTGGCTGGTCATCATCGGCAGTTTCCTGATCATTCCGGGGCTCATCCTCGCGTCGATAGCTGAAATTTGCATGCGGGCGAATTAGGCTGCCACTCATCCACCTGAAAAACGGCGCCATGCGGAAACCACCATGCTGACGCTCATTTTCATTCGTGATGTCGGAGATCAAGCGCCTCGTGCGTCCTATGGGTTGTCAGAAAGAGGAGACGTTCGATGGCCATGCTTCGGGAAAAGGCGTCATCGGCCATTGTCGCAGTGACCGACATCGAGCGAGCGCGGCGGTTCTACGGCGACACGCTGGGGCTCGAACTCGAGAACGAGGGCATGGAAGGCGTTCTGGTCTACAGGACCGGCGCGACCCATCTCGTCATCTATCCCTCCGAACTGGCTGGCACCAACAGGGCCAACGCCGTTGTCTGGGACTGCGGCACGGATATCGACGTGATCGCTGCCGATCTTCGCGCCAAGGGCGTGGGGTTCGAGCGCTACGAGATGGATGGCGTAACGTACAAGGACGGCATCCACGACGCGAACGGGTTCAAAATGGTCTGGTTCAAGGACCCGGACGGCAACATCCTGCATTTGAACAGCGCTTGAGCGGATTCACCTGTTCATCGGAAGCGCCGCTGCACCGGAAGCGAGGACGACGCACGAGCCCCGTTGACTGTGGAGCGTGTCTGCAGCCGGCCGCGGCGGATGCGCGCCGGGCGAGTGTCACGTGAGCCGCGGCGGCGATTTGGAGTCCTGCGCTTCAATGTCGACGACCTGCGGCGACAGCTCGACACCGCTCTGGCGCGACGTGGCCGATTTCAGGTGCGACGCTCGACCACGGACCCCGGAAGGCGCTCATGCGCAATGAAGAAGACAGGGGCAGGAGGCGAGACGGGGCGAACGCTGGCGCCCACGACCACGCCGACCAGCTTCGCCTCGTACTTGACGAGCGGGAGCGCGCCGGGAATTTCCCCGATGATCACCGGCTGCTCGACGATAAAGTGCAGCAGATCAACGTAAGTGCAGACTATTTCCTCGTCATTGGTGAGTTCTGCGGCAACCCGGGGTGGGACGCTCCCGCTCATGTGGCCGAGCGCTTCGTCCACCTGGTCCTCCGTGTTGCAGAACAGTCCGTGAACCCGGTGCGTCTGCTCTCCTGCCCCTGCAGAGCCGGCGAGCACCGCGCCAAGGGCCGCGGACACCAGGAGGGCCGCTGCCCGATTTGGTGTCGCTGGAAAAGCGTTGCTGCCCGCCAACATGATCGAACCCTCCGCGTCTCTGGATCGTACTGATCCGACCCGTCGCACGGCCTGCCGCGCCGAGTACCGAGCGAGTGCCGATCGTTCGACGAAATTCTGACGAATCCGGCGAGAGGAGGGCCGAGAGGCTTGCCCTGATTGATGGTATACTGCGGGAGCCGAGCGATCA
>JAJFMR010000397.1 GCA_020696915.1 Rhizobiaceae bacterium
CGCGGGTCACGATGTGGTGGGGCACGCTGGCCTTCTGCGTTCTGGAAGGGACCGGCTTCGCCCTGGGCATCGCCGCCTACCTCTATCTGGCGTATCTCAATCCCGAGTGGCCGCTGAGCGCGCCTCATCCCGACCTGTTCTGGTCCACCGCGCACACGATGCTGATGATCGTGAGCCTCCTGCCCAATCGTCTCGTGCAGCAGGCCGCGCGCCGTGAAGACCTGACCAAGGTCCGCCTCCTCCTCGTCGTGATGGTGGCGATCGGCATCGTCCTGGCCGGGTTTCGCGTGATGGAAATCGCTGCCCTGCATGTCCGCTGGGACGAGAACGCCTACGGGTCTATCCTGTGGATGCTGCTCGGCCTGCACACGGTCCACCTCGTTACCGATGTGGTCGACACCTTCGTCGTCGCGGTGCTGATGTTCACCCGTCACGCTTTCGGCAAACGCTTCAGCGACGTCGACGACAATGCCTTCTACTGGGATTTCGTCGCCCTTTCCTGGCTGCCTATCTACCTGCTCCTCTATTGGGGACCGCGCCTGTGATCGGCCGCTGGATGGACAGGGGATTGCCGTCAGCCGGGCTCTGGACCGGGCCCGTCGCCTGGCTGTTCAGCACCCAGGCCAACTATTCGCTGGCGTCCGCCGATTGCGAAACCGACATCGCGATCGTTGCCCTCGTGGCACTTGGCCTCGTGGCGATCAGCCTCTTCGGGGCCTTTCTGTCCTGGCGGGCCTGGACTGCGGGCGGCGAACGCCTGTCGGCAGTGCCGTGGCGCGATGGCCATCCGCACCGGTTCCTCGCAGCAATCGGCATCGCCATGGCGTTCCTCTTCGCGCTGACCATTGCATTGCAGGGAACGGCCGGCCTGTTTTTATCGGGATGCGAGCGATGAGGTTCATGCTCGCCTCAGCTTTCCTTTGGTTCCCGGTGTCCGCCGCTCGGGCGCATGGCTCGGGCGGCAGCAGCGCATGGGCGAGCGATCCGTGGATCGTGCTCCCACTGCTCGCCGCGATTGGCCTCTACGCGGCAGGCACGACGAAGTTGTGGTCCCGCGCCGGGCCCGGGCGAGGTGTCCAGCCATCGCGGGCGCTCTGCTTCGTGCTCGGATGGCTCCTGCTGGCCGGCGCGCTCGCCTCGCCGCTGCACGAGCTCGGCAAGCGGCTCTTCACCGCCCACATGATCGAGCACGAGATGCTGATGGTCATGGCGGCGCCGCTGCTGGTGCTGGCGCGGCCGTTCGGGGCAATGCTGTGGGCCTTGCCGCCCGCCGCCCGCCGAGCGCTTGGGGGCGTCTCGCAAGTCCGTGCGCTCCGATGGACCCGGTCCTGGGCGACAGACCCACTCGTCGCCACGGTGTTGCATGGCGCCGCGCTGTGGCTCTGGCACATGCCAGGACTCTACGAAGCCGCTCTCGCGAGCGAGACCGTCCACTGGCTCCAGCATTTCAGCTTCTTCGCCACCGCGCTTCTGTTCTGGCAGGGTGTCATTTACGGACGGACGCAGACCGGCGGCCAGGCGGCGGGGGTATTCTATCTTTTCCTGACGGCCCTCCATTCAGGTTTTCTTGGCATCCTCCTGTCGATCGCCCGGGTGCCGCTGTTTCCGGGTCAGGGCTCGTCGGCGGCGGAATGGGGAATGACGGTGCTCGACGACCAGCAGCTTGCCGGCCTCATCATGTGGGTGCCCGGCGGGCTCGTCTACGCGGCGGCGGCGCTTACCTTGACCGGCTTGTGGATCGCCAATTCGGGAGCAGCCGGCAGCAAGAGACCGCTCAATGTCTAAACCGGGCCAACGGTGGTCGACCGCTGCGCTTCTCTTCGCCGCCGTGCTACTATGCGCCGGCGCCCTGGGGCTGATCGCAGCCGGTTACTCCTACAAGGCCGCAATGGAACGGCGATCCGCGGCGATCGCCGTGACGGGCGGCAACCCTGAGCACGCGCAAGCAGCGATCATCCGGCATGGCTGCGGCGGCTGCCAAATCATACCAGGCATCTCCGGGGCGTCCGGCAAGGTCGGACCGCCGCTCGAGGACGTCGCGCGGCGCGTCTATATCGGCGGCGTGCTGCCCAACACGGCCGCGAACCTGGTGGACTGGATCGTCGATCCGCACGATGCCGATCCGAGGACTGCGATGCCGGCCACCGGCATCAGTCCCGCCGAGGCGCGAGACGTCGCGGCTTACCTTTACTCGCTGCAGTAGGATGGGGGCCTGGCCAGGCACTAGATGAGCGCATCCAGCGGACCCTCATCGACGGGAACGTCCCATAGACCGTGGAGCCCACCATTGAGTGCCCCGGAGCAGGTAAGCACCACACAGGGCGGCAATCGTCCGGGAGCCGTCGCCTCTGTCCTCCCGACTGACCTGACCTGCGTCGTTCAGTTTGATCTGATTGCCGATATCAGCCTTGATGATCAGCCTCTGCGCTGTTTGCACCGAGTCTCGACCGGTCGATCGCCCCCACGACCTGCTCGTTCTTGAGAAGGCGGACGATGGCATCGACGGGCCCGGGATCTGGAACGGCCGGCCTTGGCGTCGGTCTGAGAAAGAACGGCCATAGGCGGGACAAAGACAGGCGCATTAAACGGTTCCTCCGGCTTCCTGCCTGTCGAACAGGCGGTCCGGCGGTTTGTTCCGTTAGCGCCCGGATCGCAACCTGGGCAAGGTAATTATTGGCGCCGGGCTGTTCGATATCCAACTCCGGTCATGGACGCGCCGCAAAGGCGGCTGGCGCCGGCCATCTCCTCAACTCGCGCCTGGCCTGCCTGTGTCACAAATCCCCACGGATGCTTCCAAAGCCCGCGGAATGGGCGAATCCGATCCGGCCCCTGGCTCGTCATCCAACCGTCATAGAAGTCCTGTATCGCCCCCCCAGTCGGCACAGACCGATAATGCAGGATAAACAGGAGCAGGCATATGAACAGGATCTTCCTCATCGCCTCGACGGCTTCCATCGCGCTTGCCGCCGCCCTCACGAGCGCGGCCGCGCGCGATCAGATCCGCATCGTCGGATCATCGACGGTGTTTCCCTATTCGCAAGCGGTGGCCGAGGAATTCGCCACCAGGACCGGTAATGCCGCACCGGTGGTTGAGTCGCTCGGCACGGGCGGCGGCTTCAAGGCCTTCTGCGCCGGTGTCGGCGAGGCTCACCCCGACATCACGGGTGCATCGCGCGCCATCAAGTCGTCGGAAGTGGAGCTTTGCACGGCCAACGGCGTGACCGACGTCACCGAGGCGATGATCGGTTATGACGGCCTGTCGGTCGCCGTGTCGCAGGCCAACACCACGGAGTGGAACCTCAGCAAGCAGCAGATCTTCCAGGCGCTGGCTGCCGAGCTTCCGGACGGCAAGGGCGGCTTTACGGCGAACCCGAACAAAAAATGGTCAGATATCGACGCTTCGCTTCCGGACCGAACTCAAGGAGTCCGACGAGAAGAAGTGGGAGGAGGTCTGCTCCCGCATGCGCCAGGACGGTCCCTTCGTCGAGGCCGGCGAGAACGACAATCTCATCGTCCAGCGCCTCGCTTCCGACCCGAACTCACTGGGTATCTTCGGCTACTCGTTTCTATACGAGAACGGTGACAGCCTGAAAGGCGTCCAGGTCGAGGGCGTCGCGCCGAGCTTCGACACGATCGCCGACGGCTCATACCCGGTGGCGCGGCCGCTCTTCTTCTACGTCAAGAACGCTCATCGCGACGTCATCCCAGGGATGAAGGAATTCCTCGAAGAATACGTGTCCGAGGCAGCGCTGGGCAGCGACGGCTATCTCGCGGAGCGAGGCCTGACGCCGCTCGCCGACGACAAGCGCGAGGAAATGGCCAAGAACGTCCTCGACGCCAAGAAGATCGGATCCTGATTTATCCGGCCAAATGCAGCCGCCCGCGCAAGCGGGCGGCTGTTTATGTGGACAGCGGACGCTCGAACAGGGCGCTGTCCACGCTATCTCTTTGCACAGCACGGATTTGTAGGAACCCCCAAGGTTCTTTCGGTCTGCCGCTGGAGGAAGGCCCGGGAGCCTCATGGCGTTCTATATTTTCGGGTTGACGGTTTTCGCAGCAGTCGCCGCCGCCTGGGCAGCTGCCGGGCGGGCAAGCCGGCAGCGTGATGCCGGTTCCGGAAAGTTCCATTCCCGGCCGCTCTATCATGGGCTGAATGCCGCCATCTGGACCGGTATTCCCGCATCCATGTTCCTTCTCCTGTGGC
The DNA here is from genome assembly GCA_020696915.1 of Rhizobiaceae bacterium. GTDB lineage: Bacteria > Pseudomonadota > Alphaproteobacteria > Rhizobiales > Rhizobiaceae > JAJFMR01. The sequence continues at coordinate 4,205 of JAJFMR010000397.1, forward strand.
TGCTCGGCAGCGGCAGCATCGTCGACGCGCTGGTGGTGGCCGCCTATCCCGGTTCCGAGGCGCTCGACAGCGCCGGACGATCCCTTCTCATCGGCGAGATCAGGCAGTTGGCCCAAGGCGTGAGCTTCGGCGACCCGCGACCGGAATCGCTCGCCGCAGTCGAGCACCTGCGGTCCCTCGAACGGCTGGCGGCCTTGGCGCTCGCTGCCGTCGTCGCCGCGCTCCTTGCAATCGGCGCCTTCCTTGCCCTTCGTGCGGTGGAGCACCGCTTCCGTGCCCGCCAGAGCGTCGAGCAGGCGGTGACCTGGTTCATGATGCTCTCGTCGCTGGTCGCCATACTGACGACCGCGGGGATCGTCGCCTCCCTCGTCTACGAATCCCTGCAGTTCTTCGCCCTCGTGCCGGTGACCGAGTTCCTGTTCGGGCTGCGCTGGGAGCCCCAGATCGCGCTCAGGCCCGACCAGGTCGCAGGGACCGGCGCATTTGGCATGATCCCCGTCCTGTTCGGGACCATGGTCATCTCGTTCCTGGCCATGGCGATCGCCGTGCCGGTCGGCATCCTTTCGGCGATTTACCTGACCGAATATGCAGGCTCCAGGTTCCGCTCGGTCGTCAAACCGGCGCTGGAGATCCTGGCCGGCATCCCGACGGTTGTCTACGGCTTCTTCGCTGTGCTGACTGTGGCGCCGCTGGTTCGCGATCTCGGCCTGGCGCTTGGGCTGAATGCTGCGCCGAACAGCTCGCTGGCCGCCGGAGCGGTGATGGGCGTGATGATAATACCCTTCGTATCGTCGCTGACGGACGATGCCCTGGCGGCAGTGCCCGTCGCGCTCCGAGAAGGTTCCTATGCGCTCGGCGCCACCAGGGGAGAGACCATCAGGAGGGTGCTCATTCCTGCCGCCCTTCCCGGAATCGTCGGCAGCGTGCTCCTGGCGCTGAGCCGCGCCATCGGCGAGACGATGATCGTCGTCATGGCGGCCGGGCTGATCGCCAGGATGACGCTCAACCCGTTCGAGGCGGTCACCACCGTCACAGTGCAGATCGTCACGCTGCTCACCGGCGACAGCGAGTTCGACAACCCCAAGACGCTCGCCGCTTCCGCCCTGGGTCTGGTGCTGTTCATCATTACGCTGGCTCTCAACCTGATCGCCCTGCGCACCGTGCGGAAGTACAGGGAAAGATACTGATGGATGCCGCCGTCGTCCCGACCGGAGCCGTCGACTGGAAGGCCGACGCCATGCAGGCGCGCCGCGCCCGCCGCTACGCGGCCGACCGCCGACTCAGGCTCTACGGCATCGTCGCCATCGCCTTTGCGCTCGGCTTCCTCGCGATCCTGCTGCTGACCCTGGTGCTGACTGGATATCGCGCCTTTACGCAGACCGTCGCCACAGTCGAGATTGACCTGTCGGCGGCCGAGATCGACCGTAGCGACATCGCCGGCGCCAATTGGCGGGCCGTCTTCCGGGACGCGCTGCGCGCGGAGGCAGGTGACCTGTCGCGGGCCGACGAGCGGGACCTCTTCGCGATATTCACCTCCACAGCCGCGTTCATGGTGCGCGACGAGATCATGGCCGATCCGGCTCTTCTGGACGGACGGGCGTCTTTCACGGTCCCGCTTTCCGACCCGCTCGACCAGCTGGCGAAGGGACAGATCGACCGCTCGCTACCCGAGGACCGGCGCCGCGTCAGTGATCGCCAGATAGAATTCTTCGACCGGTTTTCGGAACGCGGTTCGATCTCCAGCAATTTCAACTGGGGACTCTTCTTCAACCCGGACAGCCGCTTTCCCGAGATAGCCGGCCTTGCGGGTGCGATCTCGGGAACCTTCTGGGCGCTGCTGGTCTGTTTCCTGATCAGCTTCCCGGTCGGCATCGCGGCTGCAATCTACCTCGAGGAGTTCGCGCCGAGGAACCGCTTCACGGACATCATCGAGATAAACATCAACAATCTGGCCGCCGTCCCGTCTGTGGTGTTCGGTCTGCTCGGCCTGGCGGTGTTCATCGGCTGGTTCGGCCTGCCCCGTTCGACCCCGCTGGTGGGCGGCATGGTGCTGGCCCTGATGATGCTCCCGACCATCATCATCGTCACCCGGGCGGCCCTGAAGGCGGTGCCTCATTCCATCCGCGAGGCGGCTCTCGCCGTCGGCGC
>JAJFMR010000398.1 GCA_020696915.1 Rhizobiaceae bacterium
GGAGGTCATACCGTGAGCGGCGGCGGCTTTGACGATCGCCCGCCGCTCCTCCTTCGGCAGCGGCTTGAACGGATCGTTGCGCCGCAGAATCGGAATGATCTCCCGATCGACCATTCCCCTGACCGATTCCTGCAGCATCCGGTGTTCGCTGGTCAGCCTGAAATCCATCGTATTCCTCGCGGCGGTGATCGACTAGGTTCCGGCGCACTGGACTCCATACCACAGCAAGCAGCGCCAAAGCTTTCGTGGCGTACACAGTGCTGGGCGGGACCGCTGCCGGTGTAGACCGGCCAATGACGGGGAGCCTCTTGGCTTTAGATAGGTATAACATTATATTCAGTGCCGGACACCGTCAAGAAGGGCTGACCTCGACGGGGAGAATCGGATGACGACAGCAAAAGCCCTGGAAGGTCTGGTTGTCCTTGAGGCGGGCGGGCGCGGGGCCGTCGCGGTCTGCGGCTCTCTCCTGGCCCAGCTGGGGGCGACGGTCATCGTCGTCGAACATCCCGCGGGTTCGCCCAAGGCCGTGCAGCGGGCGCAGTATTGCGCCGGGAAGCTCAGCCTGAAGCCGGATCCGAAAAATGCCGGGGACCGCGCCCTGCTTGAACAGCTCATCCTCGGCAGCGACGTCGTGCTGGGATCCAGCGACCTCGACCCGGCCTGGATGGGGGCCGCCGACACGCACTCGCCGCACAATGTCGTGTGCGACATCACCGCCTTCGGCAGGACCGGGCCGCTCGCCGGCAAGCCGCTCAGCGAACTCGGCGTGCAGGCGATGTCGGGCATCATGGACACGACCGGTTTTCCGGACGGGCCGCCGGTGCCGATCCGGGTTCCGATCGTCGACGTGATCGCCGGAACCTATGCGACCACCGCCGTGCTTGCCGCGCTTCGGGTAAAGCACCTGCAGGGCGCCGGCCAGCTCGTGGACATCGGGCTGTTCGACGGCGCCTTCGCGGCGCTGCGCTCTTTTCTTACTACGGTGCTGACCAGCGACAAGTCCGACACGTCCCGGCTCGGCAACCGCCATCCGACGGTCAGACCGTGGAACCTTTATCGCTCGCGCGACGGCTACGTGCTGATCTGCGCCGGCAACACCTACGCCATGTATGAGCGCCTGTGCCAGTTGATTGGCAGAGCCGAGATCGCGCCGAAGTACCCGACCCAGAAATCCCGCATTGAAGGGACGCCGGAGATCGATCCGGCAATCGAGAGCTGGACGCAGCAGTTCACCACGGCCGAGTGCGTGGAAAAGCTGCTGGCTGTCGGGGTCGTGAGCGGTCCGATCGTCCCCGTTGCCGACTATCCGCGCGAGGCTAACCTCGAATTCCGGGGCATGGTCCAGCACGCTTTCGACCCAGTCTCCGGGCGCGACATATTCGTGCCCGGTTCGCCGCTCCGCATGAGCGTTACGCCAGGCATGAACCTGACGCGCATTCCGCCGGTCGACGCGGACCGGCCTGAAGTCGCGACGATCGCGGCCCGTCTCCCACGGCCGTCGGCCAGCCCGGCGGCGCAGCCGAAGAAGCGTGCGCTCGACGGCATTCGCATCGTTGAATTCGGGCAGTACACGACCGCTCCGATGTGCGCGCGCGAACTCGCGCATCTGGGCGCCGAAGTGATCAAGATCGAGCAGCCGACGGCGGCCGAAGCGCGCAGCGGCGCGGAAGTCTCGTTCCGGATGAACAACGCCGACAAGAAGACGATGGTCATCGATCTGAAGGACCCGTTCGATGTCGAGGCGCTCCGGCGCCTGCTTGCCACCGCCGACGTGCTGGTCGAGAATCTGAAGCCCGGCACGCTGTCCAAGTTCGGCTTCACGCCGAAGGAGATCGAAGCCATAAATCCACGTCTGATCTATTGCCCGATCAGCGGCTTCGGCACCGACTCGCTGTATCCGACCCGGCCGGCTTTCGACATGGTCATCGCGGCGATGGCCGGCTTCATGACGGTGCTGAGCGCCGATGGCTTCCCGCTGAAATCAGGGATTTCGACTTCGGATCTGATGGGAGCCGAGATGGCCATGTCGGCCATATTGGCGGCGATTGGGCACCTCGACCGCAGCGGGCAAGGTCAGGTCATAGATCTATCCATGCAGGATATCTCGGCCTGGCTGACGCAGACCTCCTGGAACGGCGCGTTCGATGGGCGCATCGAGCCTGCCGTGGTGCAGGCTGCGGACGGCTATGTCCTGGTGGAGGCGGGTGAGGCGGCGCTCGCCGAGGCTCTCGCCGGCAGGCCCCATGGTGTGCCGGCGCGGGACGGCTTTGTCCAGCTTACCCGTGAAGCCTTGGCCGAGGCACTCCGCCGGGCCGGTATCGAAGCCGTGCCGGTGCAGACCGTCCGCGAGGCGGCCACGATGCCGCATACGCGGGAACGCAAGCTGTGGTTCACTATGCGCGAGGATGGCGAAGACCTCCCGATGCTGGGGAGCCCGCTCCGGCTGACCGTCACCCCGCCGACCGTCACCCACCTGGCCCTGCCGATGAACCACGACAGGCAGGCCATTCTCGACGAACTCGGGCTGACGCAACCGGCATAGTCGCCGCTCAACGGCTCGCCGCCGCCGCTCGGCTGCGGCGGAACTGCCGTTTTAGCTCTTCAGGTCATGGTCGTCGCTCTCTGTAATTCCCGCGGCACCGCCCGGCACGGACGCCGCGAGCCCGGCGGAAATCTTGTGCCGCTGATTGTACCCCCATGCCCAAGCCGCCGTGATGAACAGGCCTCCGACAAACAGCGGAAGGCGGAACCCGAGCACGTCCGACCACGCTCCCATGATCAGGGCGCCGAGCGCCGGCCCACCCCAGACGATCAAGCCGTAAATGCTGAGAACGCGCCCTCTCATCGCGTTCGGAGCCGCCATGAAAATCAGTGTCTGCGTGCCGACACCTATAAGGGTGCTGCAAGCACCCGCGACCACAAGCGCTGGAACCCCGACCCACATCGTGTCCGTCGCCGTGAAGGCCATCATGGAAAGTCCGATGCAGAATACGCCAAACAGAACCGTTCGGACGAGGCGCTTGGTTTCGGATTGCCCGCCCAACCAGATACCCGCCGTGACAGCGCCCGCGCCCATGGACGAGGTGAGCACGGCCAACCCGGAGGTGCCTGCCCCGAATACCACGTCGGAAAAGGCCGGCAGCAGTTCCGCCACGGCCCGCCCAGCGAGGCTGGTCACCACCATCATCGACAGGAGGGGCCCTATGCTGGCATGGGTCGCCGTGTAGCGAATCCCGTCAGTCAGGTCGCGAACGAACCGGGTATCCCTGGAAGGCAGAGCTCCAGGTCGCGCTCTGATACGGGCCAGTGCCACCAGGAACACGGCGAACGTTGCGGCATTCGCCGCGAAGGTGGACTCGATCCCCAAGGTTGCGATGAGGATGCCGGCAATCGCCGGGCCGAT
>JAJFMR010000051.1 GCA_020696915.1 Rhizobiaceae bacterium
GAGCTGGCGCGGCTCGCCATGGTCCCGTTCAAGCCGCGCCGCTGTCCGCCGGCGCCAGGACGTGCTGCCGGCTCACCGGGGAAGGCCGATCCGCAGAATGGAGCGGAGCCGGCGGGCCGCGCCTCGGGTCCGGCAAGGCGCAAGCCGCGACGCTCTTCCCAGAGCTACTGAACAGGCTGCTCCGGCTTCGTCATCCCATGGCAAGCGACGCCGAAGGCGCGCGACCATGGGAACCATGCCCGAACAGTCGAGCCAGTGCCCCGGCGCAGCCGGATTTCTGCGCCGCCGGAGCTCTGCCGGAATTCTACGGCATGGATGCCCGAGTCTCGCTTCGCTCGCTCGAGCATGACGAAAAGGATGGACTGCAGTGCGGCAGCACGAGCCGCAGGCAGCCGCGCGGGCAATAGCTCTCAGAGCTGCGCGAGGATGTTGGCGGCGCCCGATTCGTTCACTCCGGGCTTCGTTTCGACGTTCAGCGCCGTCACCTTGCCGTCGTCGACGATCATCGAGAACCGACGCGAGCGGCGGCCCATCGCGGCCGGACTCATGTCGGCCTCGAGCCCGGCGGCACGCACGAACTCGCCGTTGCCGTCGGCGAGATACAGCAGCTTGCCTTCGCCGCCGCTGAACCGCGCCCAGGCGGCCATGACGTGATGGTCGTTGGTGGCCACCACGGCGATCGTGTCGACGCCACGCTCCAGGATGGCGTCACGGTTCTCGAGATAGCCGGGTAGATGGTTGTTGCTGCAGGTCGGCGTGAAGGCGCCGGGCACGCCGAACAGCACGACCTTCCGGCCGGCGAAGATGTCGGCGGTCGAAAGGTCCTTCGGCCCGTCGTCGGTGATCGTCTTGAAGGTCGCTTCGGGCAGCTTGTCGCCGACGGAAATTGTCATTTTCGGGTCACTCTCGCTGGCTGGTGGGGCACGGCCGGTACTGCGTAGCTTCTGCGGGGCGAAACGGCAATCGTACCGCGTCGCCCGGGACAGGCTCAGAAATAGGGAAGGATTCCGCCGACGGACCCGGCATCCGTAGACAGGGTGTAATGGAGTCCTGGGCCCGTGCCAGGCTCGGCCGGGAGTTCGGCAGCCACCGAAAACAGCGTCTTTCCGTTCCGCATGATCCGGGTCGGCGGACTGAACACGTAGCCCTCCTCCGCGGCGATGAACAGTTCGGCGCTCTGCGGATCGCCGGGAAAGACCGCTTCGAGCAACACCGTCGAAGCTCCCGGTTCGCTCACCGTCCTGATCCCGAAATCCGGTCGCGCCGGCCCGGGCAGTGCGGCCAACGCTGCGGTTACGGCCGCCGCGTCTTCCGGGTTTTCCGCATCGCTGGCCGGATCGACGGTGAGAGTTGCCTGCACCGGAATGCAGATGGTCTCGCAAACGCCCAGGAATATCTCGGCCGAGATGACTGCGGGCTGGCCGGGCGACTTCACCTGGAAGGCAATCGGCAGAGCTACGGGATGGTCGTAGCCCGCCCACTGGAAGCCGCCGCCGTCATGACGCCGAGGCGGCGGGAAATCGAGCCTCGCGGCCGTGATGTTGGCGCTGCCCGAGATGTCGACGCTCGGCGGCACCCCGGCGTCGCCCGGATCGCGCCAGTATGTCTTCCAGCCGGGCTCGAGCTCGATGTCGAGAATGCCCCACAGCACGCCGTCGGCGCGCGGGCCGCCGGTGGTGACCAGCCGCACCCGGGCGCCTTCGGTCTCGACCCATTGGCTTGACGCGGCAGGCGCTGGCCCGCCCGCGCAGCAAAGTGCCGACCCCAGCAGCACCGATGTCAGGATTGTCCGCATCGCGCTGGTGTGCCGGAGCCGTTTGGAATCCGCAACGCGGCAGGTCGCGCCGATCATCATTTTTGCGTGAGCCTTCCGCGAAGATCGCGCGCAGGCTCTCTTTCAAGCACGCCCGAAAAGCGGTAATTTCAGTCCATGGATCTCCTGCGGAACAAAAAATCCGCCACCGGCGGATTTCTCGACGATCAGTTCCTGATTGCCATGCCCGGCATGAAGGACGACCGGTTCTCGCGGTCGGTGATCTACGTCTGCGCCCACAGCGACGAGGGTGCGATGGGCCTGATAATCAACCAGACCCAGCAGATGCTTTTCCCCGACCTTCTCGTCCAGCTTGGCATCATGGATGAACAGGAGGCGATCCGGCTGCCGCCGAAGGCGCGCGATTTCGTGGTGCGCAACGGCGGCCCGGTCGACCGCAGCCGCGGCTTCGTCCTGCATTCCGGCGACTACAGGGTGGAATCCTCGCTGCCGGTTTCGAACGACATCTGCCTCACCGCAACGGTCGACATTCTGCGCGCCATATCGAGCGGGCGCGGCCCGCGCCATGCGCTGATGGCGCTTGGCTATTCCGGCTGGGGCGCCGGCCAGCTGGAGAGCGAGATCGCCGAGAATGGCTGGCTGACCTGTCCGGCGAGCCCGGAATTCCTTTTCGATGCCGACATCGAGCGCAAATACGACCGTATCCTGGCGTCGATCGGCGTCGACCTGACGCATCTCAGCCACGTTGCCGGTCACGCCTGAGCGAGCGGATACTGCTCCTTCAGCATCCTGATCGCCGCATCCGCGGCGACCGGCGGGCCGAACATGAAGCTCTGCACGTATTCGCAGCCCATCTGCCGCAATTCGAGGGCGTCGCTTTCGTCCGAAATTCCTTCGGCGACCACCGACAATCCGAGCTCGTGCGCCATGTTCACCATCGATCTGATGAGCACGGCCCGTTTCGGCGTGGCGTCGTCCACGAAGCTCCTGTCGATCTTGATGGTGTCGAACGGAAAGCGCGTCAGGTAGGAGAGCGACGAGTAGCCGGTGCCGAAATCGTCGAGCGACAGGCCGATCCCGAGCTGCTTCAGCTTGCCGAGCACGTGGTTGGTCTGCTCGGGATTGTCCATCACCAGCGATTCGGTGAGTTCGAGGCGGAAGCAGCGCGGCTTGAGGTTGGCGCGGGCGATGACCGAGCGGACGTCGCTGACGAGGTCGCGCCGGATAAGCTGCCGGCTCGACAGGTTCACCGAGACGGAAAGCGGCACGTCGCCGATCTGCTTTTGCCAGGCAGCCAGGTCCTCAGCGGCCTTCTGCATGGCAAACAGACCGAGCTGGACGATCAGGCCGCAATTTTCGGCGACCGGGATGAAATCGGCGGGGGGGATCGAGCCGCGGCGCGGATGATCCCAGCGCAGCAGCGCCTCGAATCCGGCCACGCTGCCGTCCTCCAGCCGGACGATCGGCTGGTAGGCGAGCGTGAACTCCTTGCGCTCGGTGGCGCGGCGAAGGTCCGATTCGAGCTGCAGGCGGTCCGTGCCGACCGAGCGGAAGGCAGGCCGGAACGGTTCGATGCGGTCGCCGCCGAAGCGCTTGGCCTGCTGCATGGCAAGCTCGGCGTCCTTCACCAGATCCTCGGCCGAGGTCTGTGAATTCGTCCAGGTAATCAGCCCGATCGAGGCAGTCAGCACGATCTCGCGCCTGGCGAACGTGATCGGCGCCCGGATCGCCTGCTTGATCGCATCGGCAACGCCGGCGATGCGGGCCGGGTCATGCTCCGACAGGAGCATCAGCGCGAACTGGTTGCCGGTCAGGCGCGACAGTGCGTCTTTGGGCTTGAGCAGGCGGTGAAGGCGCCTCGCCACGGTGAGCAGTATGGTGTCGCCGGCCGAGATGCCCAGGCCGTCATTGACCTGCTTGAACCGATCGATGTCGATGACGAAGACGGTCGGCTGGACCCTCTCCTCGGTCCTGGCGATCGAGATGATCGCCTCGAGGCGGTTCATGAACAGTTCCCGGTTTGGCAGACCGGTCAGGTTGTCATGCACGGCATCGTGCAGCAGGCGCTCCTCGGCTTTCTTCTGCTCCGTCACGTCGACCAGGGTCCCGACGCAGCGGAGGACTTCGCCGTCCGAGCCGACCACCGGCCGGGCGCGCAGCTTGAACCAGTGATAGTGCCCGTCGGCGGCGCGCAGGCGGAAGCTCTGGGCGACCCGTCCGCGGCGGTGTTCCAGCACCACGTCGAGGGTCGTGCGGAACGCGTCGCGATCGTCGGCATGCAGTGTCGGAAGCCAGTTGCGGGCGGGCCCCCCCAGACTGTTCCTGGGCAGGCCGAGCTGCATGCCGATGTCGGGATTGGTGACCACCCGGTCGCGCAGGACGTCCCAGTCGAACACGGTGTCGCCGGATCCGGCGACCGCCAGCGCCTGGCGCTCGATGTCGCTGAACAGGCCCTGCTGGAAGCCGCTGCCGGCAACGGCGTGCTGCATCACGGTGAAGCCGATCAGCAGGATGATCAGGATCAGGCCGCCGCCCAGCGCCGGCTGCACGATGTCGTTGTCGACCACGCCGGTGACGGCCATCCAGGAACCGGCGAGCCAGGTCAGCACCATCACCCAGCTGGGAATGAGCATGATCGCCCGGTCATAGCCGCGGAAGCCGAGCAGCACGATGAGGCAGAGGCCGGTGATGGCGGTGGCGGCAAACGACAGTCGCGCAATGCCCGCTGCGACCTCCGGATCGATGATTGCGACGCCGGCCATGAGCACCAGGCCGGAGATCCAGACGAAGGCGCCGTAGCTGAAATGGCCATGCCACCGGTTGAGGTTGAGATAGGCGAACAGGAACACCACGAAGGTGGCGGCCAGCGCCACCTCGGTTCCAGCCCGCCACATCTGCTCGCTTCCCGGCGAGATCTCGATCACCTTGTTGAGGAAGCCGAAATCGACCGAGATATAGGCCAGCACCGCCCACGACAGGGCAGCAGTGGCAGGAAACATCGACGTGCCCTTGACCACGAAGAGGATGGTCAGGAACAGCGCCAGCAGCCCGGCTATGCCGATGACGATGCCTCGAAACAGCGTGTAGGAGTTGATGGTGTCCTTGTAGGCTTCCGGATCCCAGAGATAGACCTGCGGCAGGTTCGGGGAAGCGAGCTCGGCAATGAAGGTGACGACGGCTCCCGGATTGAGGGTGACCAGGAACACGTCGGCGTCGGGGCTTGCCTGACGGTCGAGCGCGAAGCCTTCGCTGGGGGTGATTGCCGCGATGCGGCTGGAGCCGAGATCGGGCCACAGCAGGCCGGAATTCACCAGCCGGAAATGTGGCGCCACGATCAGCCGGTCGAGCTGCTGGTCGGTGGTGTTGGCGAGCGCGAAGACCGCCCAGTCGCCGCGCGAGCGTTCGTCGTTGGCCTCGACCTCGATGCGCCGCACGATGCCGTCGGGTCCGGGCGCCGTCGAGACCTGGAAATTTCCGCCCTGGTTCCTGTAGCTCTCGACCGCTCCGGAGAGGTCGAGCGCGACATCGTCCCGGGATATCTTGATCGGTTCGATGGCGGCAGCCGGCAAGGCGGCCGAGATCAGCGCCACGAGCACGGCAATCAGCGCGACAAGGCCTTTGCTCGGAAGCCGATTTGCCAAGATTCAGTCCTTCGAAGTGGTGCCGCGCCGCCGGTCCTCGGAGATCAGCGCGTAAAGGTAGTGATCCTGCCAGACCCCGTTGATCCGCAGATAGGATCTGAGCAGTCCTTCGCGCTGGAATCCGGCTTTTTCAAGCACGCGGATGGAGCGCGAATTGGCCGGAATACAGGCAGCTTCGATCCGGTGCAACTTCAGTGTTTCGAAGGCATGGCCGGCGAGCAGGTCGAGAGCCTCCGCCATGAAGCCGCGGCCGGCGAAACGTTCGCCGATCCAGTATCCGATATGCCCGCTCTGTGCGACGCCGTGCCTGATGTTGCCGAGGGTGATGCCGCCGAGCAGCTGTCCCGACTGGTTGTCCAGGATGAAAAAGGCAACCGCCACCCCACGCGCGAAATCCTCGCGGTAGCGGCCGAGGCGCTGCCGCCAGGCGTGCCGTTCGAGCTCGTCCGGGGCCCAGCGCGGCTCCCACGGCTCCAGGAAGCTGCGGCTTTCGCTGCGCAGGGCTGCCCAAGCCCGATAGTCGCCCGCCACCGGCGTTCGCAGCGTCACGCGTGCGCCCTTCAGCGCCGGAAGATCGCGGCGGAAGAGCGGCAATGCGAACACGTTGCCGTATCCGGGGTCAGACGGCCATTCGGCGCAGGCTCGTCTCGCTCCCGGGAAGCGCGTCGCGAATGGTTTCGTAGGCCGCCAGCGAACCGACCGGCCCAACGGCGGCAATGGTGGGAGTGGTCGAAAACAGCCTGGCCGAAAGGTCGGTCAGTCGCGCCGTGGTGAGCGCGCCCAGCCTTTCCATCAGTTCGTCCTTGCCGATCGGCCTGCCGAACAGGAGCAGTTGCCGGGCGATCTGCGAGGCCCGGCTCGACGCGCTCTCGGCCGACATGATCAGGCCGGCCCGGTACTGGGCGCGCGCCCTGTCCAGTTCCTCCTGCGAGATGCTTTCGCCGACCTTCTGCAGTTCGCCGACGATCACCGGGATCAGTTCCGAAACGTCGGTCTGGCCGGTTGCCGAATGGACTCCGAAGACACCGGTGTCCGAGAAGCCCCAGTGGAAGGCGTAGACCGAATAGCAGAGGCCGCGCTTTTCGCGAACCTCCTGGAACAGCCGGGACGACATCCCGCCCCCGAGGATCATCGACAGGACCTGCGAGGCGTAGAAGTCGCGGACGTGATAGGCGCGGCCCTCGAAGCCAAGAATGATCTGCGCGTCCATCAGGTCGCGATCCTCGCGGAAATCGCCGCCGACATATTGCGCGTAGGTGGGCAGGGGGGTTTCGACCTTGCTGCGGAAGGAGCCGAGCCGCGCTTCCACGTCCCGCACGAACTTGTCGTGCCGGACGTCGCCGGCGGCGACCACCACCATCCGCTCCGCCCCATACTGCCGCTCGATGAAGCTGTGCAGTTGCGCCGAGGTGAAGGATTGCACCGTCTCGGGCGTGCCGAGAATGGAGCGGCCGATGGTCTGGTGCCGGAACGCCGTCTCCGTGAAGCGGTCGAAGACGATGTCGTCGGGGGTATCGTGCGCGGCGCCGATCTCCTGAAGGATGACGTGCTGCTCGCGCTCGAGTTCGCCGGCGTCGAAATTCGAATCGGTCAGGATGTCGGCGAGTATGTCGGTCGCCAGCGGAACGTCGTCGCTCAGCACCCGCGCATAGTAGGAGGTCGTTTCGACGCTGGTGGCGGCGTTGATCTCGCCGCCGACATTCTCGATGTCGGTGGCGATCTGGAAGGCGCTGCGCCGGCTGGTGCCCTTGAACGCCATGTGCTCGAGAAGGTGCGCCATCCCGTGCTCGTCGTCGCGTTCGTTTCGGGCTCCGGATTTCACCCAGACGCCGAGAGCAACGGATTCGATGCTTGGCAGGGTCTCGGTTGCGACTGTCAGGCCGTTCGACAGACGGCTTACCTCAACACCCATGCAGATAAAACTCCCTAGGCCGCGGCTCTTGCGTGGCGCCCGATATGATCTTCCACCATTTTGAGGGTGGATGGAAGTACCGTGAATCTCTCATCCTTTTCCATCAGCCCGGACAGGATGTCCGGCAGGCGCGGCCGGACGCCGCACGCCGCTTCGACCGCCGCGGGGAACTTGGCGGGATGCGCCGTTGCAAGCACCACCATCGGCGTCGCTCCACCCAGCCTGCGTCTCGCCACATGCATGGCGGTCGCGCCGTGCGGATCGATGAGGTAGCCGCTCCCCTGCAGGCTCTCCCTGATGGCCGCCGCCGTCTCCGCCACGCTGGCCCGGCCGGCGTCGAATTTTCCGCGGATGTGCTGCAGCGGCCCGTCCTCGATCGTGAAGGCGCCCGACTGTCTCAGCCCGCTCATCGACCGGCGCACGGCTTCCGCGTCACGCCCTGCGGCCTCGAACAGCAGCCGCTCGAAGTTCGACGACACTTGGATGTCCATGGAAGGCGAAGTCGTCTCCACGACCGCCCGCGTCCGGTACTCGCCCGTGTCGAGCGTGCGCGCCAATATGTCGTTGTCGTTCGTGGCGATCACCAGGCGTTCTACGGGCAGACCCATGCGGGTCGCCGCGTAACCGGCGAAGATGTCGCCGAAATTGCCGGTCGGCACGGTGAACGAAACCGGGCGGTCCGGACTGCCCAATGAGATCGCCGACCAGAAGAAGTAGACGATCTGCGCCATGATGCGCGCCCAGTTGATCGAGTTGACGCCCGACAGCGAAACGCGGTCGCGGAAGGCATGGTCGTTGAACATGTCCTTCACCAGGGACTGGCAATCGTCGAAATTGCCCTCGATGGCCAGCGCCTGGACGTTTTGAGCGGTCGATGTGGTCATCTGGCGCTGCTGCACCGGCGAAACGCGCCCGTTCGGGAAGAGAACGAACAGGTCCGTGCGGTCGCGGCCCGCGAAGGCGCCGACCGCCGCGCCGCCGGTGTCGCCCGATGTTGCTCCGACGATGGTGGCACGCTGCCCGCGCTGGACGAGAATGTGGTCGATCAGCCGCGCCAGGAGCTGCATGGCGACGTCCTTGAAGGCCAGGGTCGGGCCGTGAAAGAGTTCCAGAACGAACAGATTGCTCCCGGTCTGCACGAGCGGACAGACGGCCTCGTGGCGGAACGTTGCGTAAGCCTCGCCGACCAGGCCATCGAAGATCTCGGGCCGGATCTCCCCACCCAGGAAGGGCGTGAGCAGGCGGACCGCCAGATCCCGATAGCAGAGGCCGCGCATGGCGCGGATCTCCGCCGAGGTGAAACTCGGCCATTCGGCGGGAACGTAGAGGCCGCCGTCCCGGGCGAGGCCGGCAAGGACCACGTCGGAAAAGCCGAGCGGCGGCGCTTCGCCGCGTGTGCTTACATACTGCATGCTCACCTGTCCCCTGGCGCGATCCCGGTGTGGAAAGGCTGCCGAATGCGGCGCCGCGTCAGTCGCATTTCCGCCGCGCGGTTGATATAGACGACCTGCTTTGCCAGAGGGAAGTCATGAAGCGTCGATCGATAACGAGTTCCGTCGCCGGCGGATTTGCCATGGCGGCCTTTATGCTGGCGGCCGGCTGCCAATCCGGCGGCTCGGGCGGGGTCCTCGGCCTCAACGGCGACAAGCCCCGTGAACAGGTCCTGCAGAGCGAGCTGACCGGCTATTGCCCGCGGGTGCAGCTGCGCGAAGGCACGGCCTACTTCACCACCTATGCCAAGGGTGGCCAGGACGACAAGGACAAGATCGTCTATCAGGCATCCATTTCCGACGTGACCCGCAGCTGCAGCCGCGCCAACGGCATGCTGACCTTGAAGATAGCGGTGGCCGGACGTGTCGTGCCCGGTCCGGCCGGCGGCCCGGGCACGGTGACCATGCCGATCCGGGTCGCCGTGGCGCGCGGCGAAGAGGTTCTCTATTCCGAGCTCCACAGGCATGCGGTCGCGGTCGGCGAGGGATCGGGCGCGACACAGTTTATGTTTGCCAACCCCGACATCACGATACCCATCCCTGCTGACGGCAGCCTGCAGGTCTTTGCCGGCTACGACGAGGGGCCGCCGACCAAACGCTCGTCCGATGCCGAGGCTTTCTAAAGGCAATTCCAGCAAAGGTGCGTAGCGGTTTGCGTCCGGAATTGCGAGAAACAGGAAGACAGAGCATTCCCGCCGTTTCTGAGAAAAGCGGAAATCGCTAGGCGTCGGCCGACCACTCCGACAATGCGGCGACGACCGCCGGGAAGTCGGCCCAGCGCCGGATCACCGTTTCGGCGCCGGCCTCGGTCAGCGCGTCGGCGTGGCCGGCATAGCTGTGGGCGGCGCCCGTAAACCCGATGACGCGCATTCCCGCCGCCTTCGCGCCGGCGATGCCGTGCACGGAATCCTCGATGACGAAGGTGTTGCGCGGATCGGCCCCGAGCGTCTTTGCCGCATGCAGGAACACGTCGGGCGCCGGCTTCGGCTTGCCCGTGGGCGTTTCCAGTGACGAAAAGATGCGGCCGGCGAAGTAGGGCAGCAGGCGTGTCTTCTCCAGCATGAACTCGATCCGCTCGGTGCGCGAGTTCGAGCAGATGCATTTGTGGCACACGACCTCCGAGGCTGCCTCATGAGCGCCCTCGATTGCCCGCACCTCCGCTTTCAGTCGGCGGTCGATGAGGTCCTCGGCCTGGTCGATGAGCGACACCTGGAAGGGGATGGCTGCCTTCTCCTCGATTCTGATGAGGATGTCCTTGAAGGTCAGGCCGGCATACGCCTCGGAGATTTCATCCGCGGTGATCTCGTAGCCGGCAGCGCTCACCAGTTCGGCCTCGACGCGCGCCGCGACGACCTCACTGTCGACGAGCACGCCGTCGCAATCGAAGATGACGAGATCGGGCGCGGGCATGGCTCTTTCCGAAAAGAACGTGGAGTTGGTGGCCGACGAAACCCGGCCCAGGCGCGGGTGCCGCGCCTTACACCATGCCGCTGGCATCCGCAAACAGGGCAGCGGGCCTTCATTAAATGTTTACGCGAAGCGGTAACCATAACGGCCAGTAAACGTAACGCGTTCCTGGGGTACCGATGTCCGCAGCGCTGCTTCTCGACGAGGCTTCCTCGTCGTTCCCGCGACCGGAGTTTCACAACACGATTTTCAAGGGGGATTGCGTCGCTGCCCTGGAAAGACTGCCCGACAAGTCCGTCGACGTGGTCTTCGCCGACCCGCCCTATAATCTGCAGCTCGACGGCGACCTCAGGCGGCCTGATCAGTCGAGGGTCGACGCGGTCGACGACCACTGGGACCGGTTCGAGAGCTTTGCGGCCTACGACGCCTTCACCCGGGCATGGCTGCTGGCGGCCCGCCGCGTCCTGAAGCCGAGCGGCACGATCTGGGTCATCGGCTCCTATCACAACATCTTCCGCGTCGGCTCGACGCTGCAGGATCTCGGCTACTGGATCCTGAACGACGTCGTCTGGCGCAAGACCAATCCGATGCCGAACTTTCGTGGCCGCCGCTTCCAGAATGCCCACGAAACGCTGATCTGGGCGACGCGCGACAGGGAAGGCAAGGGCTACACCTTCAATTACGAGGCCCTCAAGGCGGCCAATGACGACACGCAGATGCGTTCCGACTGGCTGTTTCCGATCTGCACCGGCGCCGAGCGGCTGAAGACCGAAGCAGGCGACAAGCTGCATCCGACCCAGAAGCCGGAAGCGCTGCTGGCCCGCATCATGCTTGCTTCGAGCCGGCCGGGCGACGTGGTCCTCGATCCATTCTTCGGGAGCGGGACGACCGGCGCGGTGGCAAAGCGCCTTGGCCGCAATTTCGTCGGCGTCGAACGCGAGCAGGTCTACATCGACGCCGCCATGAGGCGCATCGCGGCAGTGGCTCCGATGGCGGCTGCCGACCTCCAGATCATCACCGGCAAGCGCGCCGAACCGCGCATCGCCTTCGTCAGCCTGATCGATCAAGGCCTGATGAAGCCCGGCACGCTGCTCCACGACGCCCGCAAGCGCTGGACGGCGCGGGTGCGCGCCGACGGCACGGTGGCGGTCGGCGAGCGTGCCGGCTCGATCCACCGCGTCGGCGCCGCTGTCCAGGGCCTGGACGCCTGCAACGGCTGGACGTTCTGGCACTACGAACGCAATGGCGGACTGACGCAGATCGACGAACTTCGCCGCATCGCCCGCCTCGGCATGGAGCGCGCCGGCGCCTGAGGGCTGAGCGCAGGTCCCTCTTTTCGTCATGCTCGGGCGAGCGCCTGATGGGCTCCGGCGCTTGCCATGGATGACGAAGTGGTGAGGCCCGCGCTCGGCTTTTCTTCGACGCTCAGAACTCCAGCCCGAACCGCTTCAGATCGGCTTCGAGCGTTGCGGCGTCCTTGAACAGCACCGACTGCCAGCCGGCCGCCCTGGCGCCCTCGACATTCTTCTGGCTGTCGTCGATGAGCAGCGTCGCCCCCGGCTCGAGGCCGAATGCCGCCGCATGATGATCGAAGATCGCACGCTCCGGCTTGATCGTGCGGACGTCGCCGGAGACGGTGATGCCGCGCGGCCGTTCCATGAACGGAAAGCGTTTCCGGGCCTCGAGAAGGGTGTCGGCCGCGGAATTGGTAAGCAGGGTGACGTCATGCCCGGCGTCGATCAGCCGCTCCATCAGGCGGACGCTCTCGTCATGCGCGTGCGGCACCATTTCGAGCCAGTGCCGGCGGAAGTTGCGGATGTTTTCGGCGTGTCCGGGGTGCGCGGTGAGCAGTTCCGCCTCGGCGTCGTGGCGTGTCCGGGGTGCGCGGTGAGCAGTTCCGCCTCGGCGTCGTCCCAGCTCCGGCCGCGGTCCTGCTCGATGTTCCACGGTGACGTGCAGACATTCTGCAGGAACCACTGCCGCTCGGCAGCGTCGGGAATGAGCCGCAGGAAAGGCAGTTCGGCGTCGTAGTGGACGAGCACCCCGCCGATGTCGAAGACGATATGGCGAATTGCGGTCATGCGCTTCCCCCTGAATGCGCCCTGCGCGTCTTCATCGAGCCCGGCATGGCCGCCTCGATGACCTTTTTCATCAGGGTGGGCAGGGCCTCGCCGGCGAGGTTTTGGCTTGCCACGTGGTGGTCGGCACCTCCGTCATGCCGCCGAGCAGGCCGCGTTCGGCGCGCCTGCGCAGGAGAACGGCGCCATCCCCACGAACCGCCACGAAAGCGGCGCCGCGCCGCTGCGGCTTTTCCGCCTTTGCGGCTCGTACCGGCAGCAATTCCGGATCGCCGTCGCGAATCGCCGCACATGTCTCGCGGATCGGGCAATTGCTGCATCGCGGACGCCGCGGCGTGCAAACGGTGGCTCCGAGATCCATCATCGCCTGCGCGAAGTCGCCCGGACGTTTGCCCGGCACCAGCCTCGCCAGGCGGGCCCGGATTTCGGCCTTGGCTTCCGGCAGCGGCGTGCGGACGGCAAAGAGGCGCGCGACCACCCGCTCGACGTTTGCGTCGACAACCGCGGCTGGCCGGTCGAAGGCGATCGCAGCGATCGCTGCGGCCGTGTACGGGCCGACGCCAGGCAGGTCCCGCAGGCCGGCTTCGTTGTCGGGGAAAAGGCGGCCGGGAAGGGCGGCGACGCGGCTCGCGCATTTCTTTAGGTTGCGCGCGCGGGTGTAATAGCCGAGCCCCGCCCAGGCTTTCATGATGTCCTCGTCTGTCGCCGCGGCAAGCGCGGCCACATCCGGCCATTGCCGGACGAATTTGCGGAAATAGGGTTTGACCGCCTCGACCGTCGTCTGCTGCAGCATGATCTCCGAAAGCCAGACGCGGTATGGGTCGGGCCGGGCGCCCTTCGCCAGGTCGGCGGGCGAAATGCGCCACGGCAGGTCGCGGCAATGTTCCGAGTACCAGGCAAGCAGGGTCCCGGCGACATCCTCGCCGAGGAGTTTCGGACCCTTGCTTGCGGCGGCGGCGGCTGTCATTGATCGGGAGCGGGTCGAGTTCTGATCCGGTTTGCAGGCTGAAAAAGGCACATGGCAGGGAAACCGCGTCGCCGCAATCCCGTCCCGGTGAGCGATCTCGCGGCGGCCATACTGGACCCGGTGCTGCGCCGGCGCGCCGGCATCTCGATCGGCCTGGTGCAGTCCTGGGAAGATATCGTCGGCCCGCGGCTCGCGCCGGTCTCGCGTCCGGAGAAGATCCGCTGGCCGCGCCGCCTGCACGAGGATGATCCGTTTCAGCCAGCCGCCCTGGTGATCGCCTGCTCAGGCGCGGCCGCGCTCCGCATCCAGCACGAGACAGGCGAGATCATCCAGAGGGTCAATGCCTTCCTGGGTTTTGCGGCGATCGGCAGCATCCGCATCGTGCAGAAGCCGCTCGCCGGCGTTCCCGAAAAGCCGAAGCCGGCCTTTCGCCCGCTGTCTCCCGCGGAAAACGAGCGGCTGGCCGGAAAGGTGGCGAAAATCGACGACGAGGGCCTGCGGGAATCGCTGAAACGCCTCGGACAGACCATTGTCGGCAGTCGCGATACCAAGGAATGAAGAGCATCGCGCATTCGTGATCGAAGGCAGACCATTGCCGCTTGGCATTTCGCCGGGTGATGTCTTATTCGCGACGACTCTCGCTTCCGGTGCACGGGCGATGCACTATCCCCACATAGTCAGGTGATTCGTATGTTCCGTTCGATCTCCCGCAGGACCGTCCTCTCGTCGCTGGCCACGCTGCCGGCAGCATTCGTGCTCGCCTCCTGCAGCGATTCCGGCGACCAGGCGATGGCACAGCAGCAGCCGGCGGCCCCTGCGGAAACGGCCGCCGCGGCGCCCGCCTCGGAGGGCACCGTCGACATGGCGAAGCTGCTCGAGCCCGGCGCGCTGCCCGACAAGGTGCTCGGCAAACCGGATGCCCCGGTCACCATCGTCGAATACGCGTCGATGACGTGCCCGCATTGCGCGCAGTTCCACAACCTGACCCTGCCTGAAATCAAGACGAAATACATCGACACCGGCAAGGCGCGGCTGATCTTCCGGGAGTTCCCGTTCGATCCGCGCGCCGAGGCGGGCTTCATGCTGGCGCGTTGCGCGGACGACAATTATTTCCCGATGGTGGATGTGCTCTTCAAGCAGCAGCAGAACTGGGCGTCGGTCGAAAATGCCAGGGATGCGCTGCTTCAGATCTCGAAGCTGGCCGGTTTTTCACAGGAGTCCTTCGAGGCTTGTTTGACGAATCAGAAACTTCTGGACGATGTGAGGGCGGTCCAGAAGCGAGGAGCCTCGGAATTCCAGGTCGATTCCACGCCGACCTTCTTCATCAACGGCCATACCTACAAGGGGGCGCTCTCTGTTGCGGAAATGTCGGCGATCATCGACGGCATGCTCTGACGCCGCCACGGCGCAGGGACGGCAGGGCGCGGTAGCGCCGGCCGTGTTTCGTGAATGAGGTTCTCCCGGCTCAGGCTGCTCGGCTTCAAGTCGTTCGTCGAACCCGGCGAGTTCGTGATCGAGCGCGGCCTCACCGGCGTGGTCGGGCCGAACGGATGCGGCAAGTCGAACCTGGTCGAGGCGCTGCGCTGGGTGATGGGCGAAAGCTCGTACAAGAACATGCGCGCGTCCGGGATGGACGACGTGATCTTCTCCGGCTCCAGCACGCGGCCGGCCCGCAACACGGCTGAAGTCACGCTGTTTCTGGACAACAGCGACCGCACCGCGCCTGCCGCCTTCAACGACGCCGACGAACTGCAGGTGTCGCGGCGCATCGAGCGGGAAGCGGGCTCGGTCTACCGCATCAACGGCAGGGAGGCGCGCGCCAGGGACGTCCAGCTTCTGTTTGCGGACCAGTCGACGGGCGCCCGCTCGCCGTCCATGGTCGGCCAGGGCCGCATCGGCGAGCTCATCCAGGCCAAGCCGCAGGCGCGCCGCGCGCTGCTCGAGGAGGCGGCCGGAATTTCCGGCCTCCACACGAGACGGCACGAGGCCGAGCTCAGGCTGCGCGCCGCCGAGCAGAACCTCGAGAGGCTCGACGATGTCGTCGGCGAGCTCGCAACCCAGGTCGAAAGCCTGAAGCGCCAGGCAAGGCAGGCGTCGCGCTTCAAGAACCTGTCCGCCGACATCCGCAAGTCCGAGGCGATCCTCCTTCACCTGCGCTGGACGCTTGCCAAGGCGCAGGTCGCCGAAGCGCAGTCGGCGCTCGCCGCGGCGACCTCGATGGTCGCCGAGCGCGCCGCCGCGCAGATGGAAGCCGCCAAACAGCAGGCCGTCGCGGCGCTCCGCCTGCCCGACCTGCGTGACGCCGAGGCCAGGGCCGCTGCCGCCTTCCAGCGGTTGTCGATCGCCAGGGCGCAGCTCGACGAGGAGGCCGAGCGCCTGCGCGCCCGCCACGCCGAGCTCAGCCGCCGCATGCAGCAGTTCGAGGCCGACATCGAGCGCGAGGAGAGGATGCTGCGCGACAACGCCGACATCCTCGAGCGGCTGTCGCAAGAGGAAGCGAGGCTGCAGGCGGAGGACGCCTCGGCAGGCGAGCGGGAGCAGGCGGCGCGACAGGCTTTCGAAAGTACGATGGCGGTGGTGCCTGACGGCGAGGCCGCCCTTGCCAGGCTGACGGCCGAGCGCGCGGAGGCAGCGGCGGCCCGCAACCAGCTCGAGCGAAAGCTGCGCGAGACTGCCGAGCGCCGCAGCCGGCTGCAGGGCCAGCTCGCCTCGGTCGAACGGGAAAGCGAAGATCTCGCCGGAAGGGCAGCCGGTCTTGCCGATCCGCTGGAAAAGAAGGCTGTCCTGGAAGCCGCCCAGGCGGCGCTCGCCGCAGCCGAAGCGGCGGCCGGGCATGCCGAGAAACAGGTAGCCGAGGCGCGCGCCGCCGAAAGTGCGGCGCGCCCGCCGCTGCAGGAAGCGAAGGCCGCCCTGGGGCGCATCGACACCGAGGCGCGGACGCTTTCGAATATCCTCACTGCCATGAGCGGCGGCCTTTTCCCGGCCGTCGTGGACGACATCACAGTCGAGCGTGGTTTCGAAACCGCGTTGGGCGCCGCGCTCGGGGAGGACCTCGATGCCGCGCTCGATGCCGCGGCCCCCGTGCACTGGGGAGAAAGCGGCGCTGCCGCCGGCGATCCCGCGCTGCCGGCGGGCGTCGAAAGCCTGGCCGCCAGAGTGACGGCGCCCGATCGGCTGGCGCGGCGCCTTCACCAGATCGGCATCGTCGAGGATGCCGACGGGCAGCGGCTGCAGCAACGTCTGCTCCCCGGCCAGCGGCTGGTCAGCCGACAGGGCGCCCTGTGGCGCTGGGACGGGCTGACGGCAAGCGCCGATGCTCCGACGGCGGCCGCCCAGCGGCTTGCCCAGAAGAACCGGCTGGCCGAGCTGAACGACGAGGCGAGCGCCGCCGCCGCGTGCGTGAGGTCGGCCGAGGCCGCGCTGTCGGCGGCCGAAGCGGTGCTCCGTCAGGAGGTCGCCGCCGAAGCCGCTGCCCGGCTGTCGTGGCGCGACGCCCATCGCTCGGTGGGCGAGGCGAGCGACGCCTTCCAGCGCGCTGAACGGGCGGCCGGCGAGCTGACGGGAAGCGGGCGGCCGTCGATGAGGCGCGCTCGCGGCTCAACCTCGACCTGGACGAGGCCGGCACGGCGTTCGCTGAGGCTGAAG
>JAJFMR010000399.1 GCA_020696915.1 Rhizobiaceae bacterium
CGACGACCGGCTTCACCTTGTCACGCATTCTCGCCATTTCGTCGGCGGGGATATCGCTGAACACCATCCCCTTCTCCTTCAACTCGGCGAGCGACTTCGGGCTCAGGTCGCGGCTGACCGAGCGCTCATAGTCCCGCGCCTCCTGGCAGGAGGTCCGCATGATCTGCTTTTCGGTATCGCTGAGCTGGTCCCAGAACTTCTTGCCCGCAAGGACGACGACTGCGCCGTAGATGTGCCGCGTGGGGCTCAGATACTTCTGAACCTCGTTTATCTTGCTGGTCAGGATCGTCGTATAGGGACCCTCCTGGCCATCGATCGCCTTGGTCTCAAGGGCGGTGTAAAGCTCTGTGAAGGGCATCGGCACGGCGTTGGCGCCAAGGGCGTTGATGGTGTCCAGGAACACCGGGTTCTGAATGGTGCGGATCTTCAGCCCCTGGATGTCCTCGAGCTTCGTGGCGGGATGCTTGCTGTTGCTGATGTTGCGGAAGCCGCTTTCCCAGTAGCAGAGGCCGACCAGCCCCTTGGCCGGCAGCTTGTCCAGCAGTTGGCTGCCGGCGGCGCCGTCGAGAACGGCGTCGGCCTCCTGCTCGCTGGCGAACAGGAACGGCAGGTCGAACAGCGCGAACTCCTTGACGATGCCGACCACCGCCGATGTCGATGTCACCGCGATCTCCAGCACGCCGCCCTGCGCCGACGAGATCGACGGGACCTCTGCCCCCAGCACACCGGCCGCAAAGCCCTTCACCGAGATCTTGCCGCCTGTCTTCTGTCCGACGATCTCCGAGAACTTGGTCACGCCGAGGCCGAAGGGATGGTCGGCGGCGGTGCCGTAGCTGACCTTGACCGTCCGCTGCTTGATGTCGTCAGCCGCCTGCGCATTGACAGACATCGCAATCAATGGCAGGGCGATCAAGGAAAGGCTAATCTTCACGCGTTTCTTCACAGCATCTCTCCCAGTATCTTTATTCATTATTTTCAGAAGGCGAGTTGCACCTTCATCGCGCGGGACCGGTCGGACGCCAGCTCGAAGGCTTCCACGGCGCGCTTGAACGGCACCGTCTGGCTGACTAGCGGCTTCACGTCGATCAGCCCGCTTCCCATCAGATCGACGGCAAGCTGGAACTCCTCGTCGAAGCGGAACGTCCCGCGCAACTGGATCTCCTTGGCCACGATCAGGTTGATCGGCAGCTTCATGTCGCCGCCAAGGCCAAGCTGGACGACGACCCCGCCGGGGCGCACCGCGTCGAGTGCGCCGCGCAGCGCCGCCTCGTTGCCGGAGGCCTCGAACAGCACGTCGAAGCTTCCCTTGTCCTGTGCGTAGGGTGCCAGGGCATCCGGGTTCTCTTCGATGTTGATCGCGCGGGTAGCCCCGACCGTCTCGACCAGCGACAGCGGGAAAGCGCTGACGTCGGTCGCCACGATCTCCGCAGCACCGCCGAAGCGCGCCGCAACGACCGAGAGAGCCCCGATCGGACCGCATCCTGTCACCAGCACCCGCGCGCCCATCAGCGAACCGGCACGCTTGGCGGCGTGCAGGCAGACGGCCAGCGGCTCCGCCATCGCGGCTTCGGCCATGGTCATGCCGGATGCAATCGGAATGGCCTGCTTCTCATCGACTGTCAAGTTCTGCCGAAAACCGCCCTGGACATGGGGAAAGCGCATGGCGCTGCCGATGAAGCGCATGTCCAGGCACTGGTTATGCTGGCCAGCGCGACAGTAGCGGCACTGGTCGCAGGGCTGGCTGGGGTTCACGGCGACCCGCTGGCCGGGCGAGACGCGCGAAACCTCGGCCCCGACCTTCTCAACCGTGCCGGCGATCTCGTGCCCCAGCGCCATCGGCTCCCGTATCCTCACCGTGCCGAAGCCGCCGTGGTGGTAGTAATGCAGGTCGGACCCGCAGATCCCGCCGTACTCTATCCGGACCTGGACGTCGCGCGGACCCAACTCAGTTGCCGCGATCTCCTCGACCCGGAGGTCCCTGGGAGCATGGATGACAACGCCGAGCATGGAAATTTCCTCCTGTCGCCGAGCTTCAGAGCACCGCCAGCATGCCGCCATCGACGTAGATGATCTGGCCGTTGACGTAATTGGATGCGGGCGACGCCAGATAGACGACGGTGCCGATCAGCTCGTCCGGCTTGCCCCAGCGCCTGGACGGCGTCCGGCCCTTGACCCAGGCATCGAAAGTCGGGTTATCAACCAGCGCCTGGTTCATGTCGGTCAGCATGTAGCCCGGCCCGATGGCGTTGGCCTGGATGCCGTGCTCCGCCCACTCCGCCGTCATGGCGCGCGTCAGCATCTTGATGCCGCCCTTGGCGACGGTATAGGGAGCGACCGTGGCGCGGGCGAGTTCGCTGGTCAGCGAGCCGATGTTGACGACCTTGCCGCGACCGCGCGGGATCATCCGCCTGGCCGCCTCGCGGCCGATCACGAAGGCGCTGGTCAGGTTCGCCTCGATCACCTTGCGCCACTCGTCCGTGGCAAGCTCGACCATCGGCTTCCGCAACTGGATGCCGGCATTGTTGACCAGGATGTCGATCTCGATGCCGTCGGCGTCGAACCGCTCGAAGGCGGCGACCACCGCCGCCTCGTCGGTGACGTCGAAGCGAGCTTCATGGACCGTGTACCCTGCCGCCCGCATCTCCCCGACAGCCGAGGACAGGCGGCCCTGATCGGAGCCGTTGAGCACGACGGCGGCCCCGGCGGCGGCCAGACCTTCCGCCATCGCGCGGCCCAATCCGCGCGAGGACCCGGTGACGAGGGCGGTGCGGCCCTCAAGGGAAAACAGGTTGTTGGACATCGTCTATCCCTCAGACCGCCGAACGGCGCACGGTGAGATCGGAACGCTCGAACACGGCCGGCAGCAGCTCGGTGCCAAGCCCAGGGCCTTCCATCGGGTAGACATAGCCGTCCTCGATGACCGGCACTTCGGTGACGAGTTCCTTGTACCAGCCGGTATAGAAGGCCCGCACCGATTCCTGAATCAGCGTGTTCGGCTGGCTGAAGGAGGCATGGATGGCGGCGGCGAAACCGACCGGCCCGATGCAGTCGTGCGGGGCGAAGGGGCGGTGGTAGGTTTCGGCCATCGCCGCGATCTTGCGCCCTTCGGTCAGGCCGCCGGTCCAGCACAGATCGACCATGACGACGTGCATGGCGTCGCGGTCCAGCATCTCCTTATAGGGATAGCGCGAACCCAGCGTCTCGCTGGCGCAGACCCAGACATCGGTCGAGCGGGCGTATTCGGCCAGCACCTGGGGTGAGTTCATCCGGATCGGATCTTCGAACCAGGTCGGCGAGTAGGGCTCCAGCGCCTTGGCGATCTTCTTGGCGGTCGGCAGGTTCCACAGGGAATGGAACTCGACCATGATCTCCATCTTGTCGCCAACCGTTCTCGATGGCGGCGGGATCGAACGGCCAGATCTTCATCGCCGTGATGCCACTCTCCAGCAGGTTTTCCGCCAGAGCGTCGGCCCGGTTCATGAATCCGTCGAGATCCTCGAACGGACCGCCAGCCTCACCCAGGTTCCAGTTGGACACGGGCTTGATGTTGGTGGAGCGCACATATTTGTAGCCGGCGCATGTATTGTAGATCCGCACCCGGTCCCGGCAGAGCCCGCCGAGCATCTGGTGGACCGGCTGGTTACAGACTTTGCCGAAGACATCCCACAGGGCGATATCGACCGCCGAAGCCGCCCGGTATTCGGCGCCCGTGGACGACTGCGCCATCGGCAGATTGACCATGTCGCGGTGAATGGCCTCGATATGCAGCGGGTTGCGGCCAAGAAGACGCCCGGCCAGCGTATCATGGATGTGCGCTTCGACCGCGCCGGCGCCGTAGAACGTCTCTCCCAGACCAATGATGCCGCTGTCGGTATGGACACGGACCCAGAGAACGTTGGAAAACTCCTTGGTCCTGAGAGTTTCGATGGCTGTGATCTTCATCTGGTGCATTTCCTCCCAAAGAGGTCCGTGTTTCGTCCGGACGTCCGTAGTCATGGCTCACAGGACCGAGGCCGGTTGATTGTTGCCGCCGGGGCCCCTTCCAGCCGTGACGATCACTCGATGCGCGGACTATAAGCAGGCTGGTAAAATATTACAACATGTTTCAAAACACCTATCAGATGGTTTATGCAGATCTTGTCGCACATAGAGGGAGGCACGCATGGCTGGCCGTGAACGGGCGCGCCCGACAATCGTCGAGGTCGATCAGGACGCGACAGCGGCACCGCGCCGTCAGAACCGCGTGAACCTGTTCGAACTGGCTTATGAGCGGATCGAGGATCTGATCATCAATTGCGAGCTCACGCCCGGCCGGTTCCTGGCGATCCAGGATTTGCAGGAAATCACCGGGTTCAGCCGCACGCCGGTTCATCAGGCGGTCAGCCGGTTGGCGGATGACACCCTCATCCTTGTGCG
>JAJFMR010000400.1 GCA_020696915.1 Rhizobiaceae bacterium
GATCGAGTTGAGCGGCGACGATGTAATCGGCATGATCTTCTCATCAGACTGTCGCCACCGGTGTTGTGGGAGATCCGACAGCACCCGGCAGCCGCAGGGGCGGCGCCGTCAGCAGGAATCGGTGGCGTCCTTGTGACCGTAGCCAGTCCGCGAGGGGGGTCAACAGCCACAGCTCGCCCAAGTGGATGCCAAGCTTGAACAGGCAGTGTTCGTGCAGCGGCAGTGATGCGCAGCATCCGGAGTGGTTGACCGCCGGATGCGCTTCCACGGCGAAATTGTCGGCGATCAGCGCCGCCAGTCCGCTGTTGGTGATCCAATTGAGAAGACGGCCGTCCCGGCCGTTCAGCACCGCGCAGGAGTGATGCAGGCGGTCCGGGTCCGGCTTCCTGTCCATTTCAAGCAGGAGCTGCCCGAAGCCGGTGTGCAGGCATACCATGTCGCCGCTCTCCACCTCGACGCCGTCCATCTCCATGATCGACATCAATTGATCGTAGCCGACGGCCACCCGCTCCCGCCCGACATGCGCGTGCAGATCGATCATGACGCCGCGTCCCTGAACGCAGGTTTCCGCCATCTTCTCGATGCCGAGCGCCTGCGCCTGTGAGGTGCCGCGCGCCTCCACGAGGTCGGTGCCGCCGGCATCCTTGGGATCGCTCGGTCCCATGACGTGCTCGTCAGGCCGGAAGCCGTTGTAGTAGAGCGGCTCGGGCACGCCATCGCCATCGGCATCGAAAAGTTGGCCGACATGGGCCAGACTGTCCCACTGCGTCGAGTACTGGGTATGCAGGATGATGAGATCGTCACAGATGACGTCGGTGACCTCCGGATTGTCGTCTCCCAGCCGGTAGTTCATGTTCGGCCGGCCGTTGCGCATCGTGGGCCGGAGCACCGGCGGATGGCGGCGCGGGTTGAGGAGATTGCCGCCGGGATAGTCGAGCGGCAGGCTGAGACAGAAGGTCAGTCCCTCGCGGACCTCGGCGACGCCCTGTCGGACCTTTTCCGGTGTCAGGAGGTTCAGGCGGCCGAGCTGGTCGTCGGGGCCGAAATCGCCCCAGTTGGAACCCTTGGGCCGCCGCTGCCAGCGTGATGATGTCGTCACTTTTCTTCCTCCCGTGATTGGCTGTCGGCGATACCGTTTAAGGATGCCGCTCTAGACCGACCTACAAGGCGCCCGTCGCACATCGGTCAGGCTCTCAGCCGCCGCCGAGATAGACGCGATGCAGCATGTCGCCGCTGCGCAGCTCCTCGGGCGTGCCCCCCCAGGCGATGCGGCCGGTTTCGACAAGAAAGCAGTGGTCGGCGTGCTGGAGGGCTTTCTCGACGAGCTGCTCGACCAGCAGGATCGCCATGCCCTCTCGGCAGAGCTCCACGGCGACGTCCAGGATGCGGTTGATGATGATCGGCGCCAGCCCAAGCGAGGGCTCGTCCAGAATGAGCAGACGCGGATCGCCGACGATGCCCTGCCCGACCGCCAATATCTGCTGTTGCCCGCCGCTCAGCCGCGACGCGGCCTGATGGCGTTTTTCCTTGAGTTCTGGAAAGAGGGTATAGACCCGGTCGAGCTTGGTGCGGTCTCCGCGTGGATTCCTGGCGAAAGTGCCGATCAGCAGGTTGTCCTCCACGGAAAGGCTGTGGAACACGCGGTGGCCCTGGAGAACCTGGACGACACCGGCGCGGACGATCTCGATCGGGCCGCTCGTGGTGATGTCCTGGCCGTCGAACTCGATCCTGCCGCCTTTTTTCGGTATCAGGCTGGAGATCGCGTGCAGCATCGTACTCTTGCCGGCGCCGTTGCGCCCAAGCAGAACGACCAGCTTGCCGGCGGGAACCGTGAACGAGGCGCCATGCACGACCTCGGCCTTGCCATAGGCGACATGCAGATCGGTGACTTTGAGCAAGGCGGGGGTCGGTTGGGTCGGGATCATGTCATGCATGGCTCAGGCTCCGAGATACACGCGAATGACCTCGGGGTCCGTCCGGACCTCGTCGGGCGTTCCCCGCTTGATGACCTTGCCGAGGTCGAGCGTGGTGACCCGGTCACAGATGCGGAACACGAAATCCGTGTGGTGCTCGACCAGGAGGACGCCGAGTCCGGCGTCCCGCATGACCTGAATGATCCTGCCGAGATGCTCGGTTTCCAGGGTGGTGAGGCCCCCCGCCGGCTCGTCGAGCATGATGAACCTCGGCCGCATGGCCAAGGCGCGGGCGATTTCCAGAAAACGCTGCTCGGCATGTTCGAGGAGATCGGCGCGGCGGTGAACGGTATGGCCGAGCCCGACACCCATGAGCAGTTCCTCGGCCCGGCGGGCGAACTCCCGCTCTTCGCGTCGGGTGCGGCCGAGTGCGAGGGCGGTGCTGACGAAATTCGATCCGACATCGCGCCACGCGCCGAGCATCGCGTTGTCCAGCACGGTCATGGTGCCGAGAAGCCGGGGCTTCTGAAAGGTGCGCGCGATGCCGAGCCGAGCCCGATGCTGGACCCGCGTCCGGGAGAGGTCCTCGCCGTCAAGATGGATCTCGCCGCTGGTCGGCTCGTAGTATCCGGAAAGGAGATTGAGCAGCGTCGTCTTGCCGCTCCCGTTCGGACCGATAAGGCCGTGGACTTCTCCGGGACGAAGCTCGAGCGAGACCTGATCGAGCGCGGTCAGCCCGCCGAAGGATTTGGTGACGTTGGTCACTTGCAATGCGGTCACCGGCTTTGCCCCTCCCGGATCGCCGCCGCTAGGCGCGGCAGGTCAGGCGCCACGACGTGGCTTTCGGTCCGCCGGGGGCGGATGCGTTCGGCCAGCACCTCGAACAGGCGTTGCAGTCCTTCCGGGATCAGCAGCACGACGGCGAGCAGCGTCAGCCCGTAGAAGAAATTGCCCAGCTTGGCGAGGGGCGCCACGAGTTCCGGCAGCGCCGTAAGGATGATCGTCCCGATGAACGGCCCCAGGATGCTGCCGCGTCCCCCGATGATGATGCAGACGAAGAAGAAGAGCCCAAGTTCGAAGACGAAGGTATCGGGAGTGATGTAGCTCTGCAGCGAGGCGAACAGCGCGCCGGCGATGCCGGCGGTGATGCCGCTGAAGACGAAGACGATGAGCTTCGCGCGGTACAGCGAGATGCCGACCGCCACGGCGGTGATTTCGCTGTCGCGGATGGCGATGAGTGAGCGTCCCCACATGCAGCGGGACACGTTCCAGGTCAGCCACGTGATCAACCCGGCGACGATCAGAATCAGCCAGTAGAAGCCGTCCGGCGAGTCGAAGGGCGCGTTGACGCCCGGTATCGAGAGACCGATGCCGCCGCCCGTGATCTCGTCCTGCGCCAGGATCAGCTCGGTGACGATCAGCGAGAAGGCCATGGTCGTCATGGCGAAGTAGAA
>JAJFMR010000401.1 GCA_020696915.1 Rhizobiaceae bacterium
GGTGTTGCCCGCGCGCAGCCGCGACGCGGTCGTTCGCCGACTCCTCGGCCCGCGGCAGCCGGTCGTCGCGATCCCGGAAGAAACGGCCGGCGCGCCCTCTTTCGTGGCTGGCCTGGTGGTCGGCATAAGGGCCTATATGGGAGGCGATACCGTCGACTTTTCAGACGTTCCCCTCGACCTGGAGGGCGTCGATCCGTTTCGGCGGGCCATCTATGCAGCGACGCGGCAACTAAAGTTGGGGGAGACCACGAGTTACGGCGAACTCGCCCGGCGGGCGGGTCACCCCGGCATGGCGCGGGAAGCCGGCGCCGCGCTCGGCGCCAATCCGGTGCCGCTCGTCATCCCCTGTCACAGGGTGCTGGCTGCCGGAGGCAAGATCGGCGGCTTCTCCGCCGCCGGCGGCGCAGTCACCAAGCAAAAAATGCTGGCTTTGGAAGGCGTCCACGTGGGGCCTCCGCCGCCCGCTCAGCAGGCTTTCCGATTCTGAGCCGGCGACGGCTGATCAGAAGAAGTCGTTATGGTAAAATGGCCGGCAGTCGTTGACGCCGCAGGATTTCCTGTCCCGGGTGGGGACCAGCGTTCCCTGCGCCCGTTCGCCGGTATGGCAGTATGACGAGCTCCTGACGTAACGGCCGTAGCGCGGCACGCCGGCCGTGGGCGACGTCCAGCGCAGCATCACGGCGCCTTCCTGTCTGATGACCGCCTTGACCTCTGCACAAGCCATTTGCGTCGGATTGTAGCTCGATATCGCATGCGCTTCGGCGGCCAGCAGCGAAATGCTCAATGCAAGCAGAATTCTCAATTTCCCCTCCCTCAGATCGACAGACCTGGCGAAGGCAATCTACTCCCTGACCTTGAAACTGAACAGCGCGGTTTATCGTGTCGGCGGCAGCGCTTTTACCAGCGGCGCCGCCAGAGAAAATCGTCCTCGGGCGAATACTGCTTGCATTCGTAAACCGGGCAGGACGCGCGGTCGGCAGATGGAATATACGACCATTCGGCGATCTCGGCTGTGGGGCAAAAGCCGTCATGGGCGACGAAGCGTCCGTAACGCTGGACGCCGCTGCGGGCCGACCGCCAGCGCATGATGACTTCCCCCTCCCCACGCACGGTGGCCCGCACCTGCGCGCAGCTCATCGACGTCGAGTTGTAGCGCGAGATGGCCTGAGCCTGGAGCGGCAGAAGAGTCACTGCCAGCGCCATCCAGATGATCCTGTGCATTCTTCGGCCTCCTTGGGGCGTCACCAGAGCCTTCCCAAGGAATGCCCACGCAAGTCAGCCGGTTCCATCAAGGTGCTCGAATTCGCCCGAGTTGCGGAGCCCGGCGATGCAGCGCCCGCCTGCTTGCGGCAACGATGCAACCGGACTGGGCCACGTAACCCGGACAACTGACGTGCTTGCGACAAACGGCGATGACCGGCTTGCATTCTCGACCAGCCATCCCTATATGCCGGCCATTGATATTTCGGCCGATCGATCTGGTGCCCGCGTTCCACGCGTTGCTGACGTCTATCTCCAAAATCTCGATACAAAGGGCGAGAATGTTCTCGTCGAAATGCAACGTACCCAACTGAACAAGGAATGCACCCATGGCAACTGGAACGGTCAAGTGGTTCAACACCACCAAGGGTTTCGGCTTCATTCAGCCTGATGACGGCGGTCAGGACGTTTTCGTCCACATCTCCGCGGTCGAGCGGGCGGGAATGTCGAACCTCGTCGAAGGCCAGAAGATAAACTTCGAAATCGAGAAGGACCGCCGCACTGGCAAGTCGGCGGCCGGCTCGCTGAGCAAAGCAGCCTGATCTTCCGCGCGCGCCCGGCCGCAGGCCGGAGCGCCGGCAAGTCACGGATGTACTGACGGCCGCGCCAGATGCGCGTGGACCGCGACGGCAAACTCGAAACCGAACAGCAGATTGCTGCCCCGATCGAGTGAACGTTGCAACAGGCTGATTGGAAGGCGGGGATTTTCCCCGCCTTTTTTGTTGCCGCATTCAGGCTGCCGACGCGATCCGGGACCCCCTTGAGCTCAGGGCAGCCAGCCGATCGGCACATGGCCGGGGTCCGCCGCGACGCGGGCAAGCCATGCGGCGATTGCCGGGTATTCGGCCAGGTCGAAGCCGCCCTCGCCGGCTTCGTGGGTATAGGCATAGAGCGAGATGTCGGCGACGCTGAGCGTGCCGCCGGCCAGGAACGGCGTCTCGCCGAGCTGCCTCTCCATGACGCGAAGCGCCTTGTTGCCCCGCTCGAGGGTGAGCGCCAGGCGTTCGGGCGTGGCTTCGGCGGCACGGCGCGGCACGGTAAGGATCGCCTTGCGGACAGCGATGTAAGGCTCGTGGCTGTACTGCTCGAAGAACAACCACTGATAGGCGAGCGCACGTCGATAAGCCTCCTGCGGAACGAAGCGGGTTCCCTCGCCCAGGTGGAGAAGGATGGCATTCGATTCCGCAAGCAGCCGCCCGTCATCGAGTTCGAGCAGCGGCACCATGCCGTTCGGATTCATCGCGAGATAGGCCTCGGAGCGCGTGCCGCCGTCATGGGAACTCACCTCGACGTGCTCGAAGCGCCTGCCGAGCTTGGCCATCAGAAGGCGCGGCTTGTAGCAATTGCCGCTGTCCAGCATTCCGTAGAGCTTCGGCATGGCAACGCCTCCCGCTGACAGCGGATGGATACAACGAGGCCTGGAACTCTTCCAACGCGTTTTCCTTGGCGATCGATCAGCAATGCTGATCAATCAGCGCCATGTGGGACACGGCCCCTGGAACAGCGGCACCACGGTGCCGCCACCGCGCAGCAACTCGCCGGCGGACAGAGGGGCCGCCTGGAAGGCCGTTCCGACGAGCGCCGGCCGGGCGAGATAGGCACCCTGAAGGAAATCGGCGTTGCAGGCGAGTGCATGGCCGAGCTGCGCGGCGCTCTCGATGCCGCCGATCAGTATCTTCGTCCCGCGCTGCCGGAACCCGGAAATCAGCGATGCCAAAAGCCTGATTGCCGTCGACTCCGAGCAGAGCTTGTGGAACCAATCGCCGTCCATCCGGACGACGTCGGGGCGGATTTGGCCGATCCGTTCAAGACTCGATTCCCCTCCCCCGAACCCGTCGATGGCCATTCTCGTGCCCAATCCGCGCATTCGCGCAGCAAGGCTGGACTGCGCGGGCAGATCGAGCATGCCTGCCTCGGAAATTTCGCAGACGAGCCGTTGCGGATCGAGCTCGGCCTGCGGCAGGCGGCCCGCCATCAGGCCCGTTGCACGCAGGAACTCCATGAAATCTGGATCGACGCGCGGATCGTAGCGGAACCACAGATCGAGTTCCATTTCGCAATTGCGATGGTTGCGCAGGTGAATCGCCCGGCAGATAGCTTG
>JAJFMR010000402.1 GCA_020696915.1 Rhizobiaceae bacterium
GGCCGACTTTGCCGCGGAAGATCCAGTAGGCGTATCCCGTATAGGCGAGGATGAGCGGGATCAGGATGCCGGCGCCGACCAGCATGAAGATCAGGCTCGACTCCGGGGCGGCCGCGTCATGGATGCTGACCGCACCGGGCACGACCTCCGGGAAGATGCTGATGCCCAGCCCGGTCATGCTGAGCGCGAACAGCGCCAGCGTCAGCAGGAAAGGCAGCCGTTCGTAGCGCCGCCTCAGGCTGACGGCGAGCGCCGCGGCCACGATCGCGACAAGGAGCGGCACCTGCGCGGTGAACAGGACGGTCGGCCAGGCGAACCAGTGCCGGTAATAGGCTTCCTCGAGGAAAGGCGTGGCGAGGCTCACCGCCGCAATGCAGACGATGGTGGCGACGCCGGCGATCCGGGCATGCCGGAAGGCCTGCTCCTGCAACGCCCCGGTCGTCTTCATGATCAGCCAGGTCGAGCCGAGCAGCGCGAAGCCGACGACCAGGCTTGCCCCCGTCAGCAGGCTGAAGGGAGACAGCCAGTCCCACCAGCCGCCGGCATATTCCCGGCCCTCCACCGTGATGCCCTGGAGCAGCGCGCCGAGTGCCACGCCTTGCGCGAAGGCGGCGAGCAGCGAGCCGCCGGCGAAGGAGACGTCCCAGAAGCGCTGGTGGCCCGGGTCGCGCCAGCGGAACTCGAAGGCGACACCGCGGAAGATCAGCGCCAGCAGCATGGCGATGATGGGCGCATAGAGCGCCGGCATGATGATCGCATAGGCAAGGGGAAAAGCGGCGAACAGGCCGCCGCCGCCCATCACCAGCCAGGTTTCGTTGCCGTCCCAGACCGGTGCGATGGAATTCATCGCCCGGTCCCGGTGGCTGCCGGTCTGGAGCATAGGGAACAGGATGCCGATGCCCAGGTCGAAACCGTCGAGCACGACATAGGCGAAAACGGCGAAGGCGAGGATGAAGGCCCAGATCGTCGGCAGGTCCATCCTTACCTCCCTTCCGCGTCGGCGCCGATGGCGCGCTGCGGGTGGAGTCCCGCCGCCGGGGTGATTCCGGCGGAGCGGATCGGCGCCGCGCCCCCCTCGAGGCCGGGCTCGGATGGGACCGGCGCATGGGCCATCAGGCGCAATATGTACCACCCACCGACCGAAAAGACTGTGAAATACACGACGACGAAGGCAACCAGCGAGGAGGCGACGGCCGGCGCCCCGAGCGGCGAAACCGATTCGGCGGTCCGCATCAGGCCGTAGACGGTGTAGGGCTGGCGCCCCACCTCCGTCGTCACCCAGCCGGCGATGATGGCGACGAACCCCGCCGGCCCCATGGCGATCGCGAAACGGTGGAGCAGCGGCCAGTCATGGAGCCTGCCGCGCAGCCGCGCGTAAAGGGCAAGGCCGCCGAGCGCTAACATCAGCAGGCCGAGGCCGACCATGATGCGGAACGACCAGAAGACGACCGGCACCGGCGGCCATTCCTCGCGCGGCACGCTTTCCAGCCCTTCCATAGGGGCCGTCAGGCTGTGGTGCAGGATCAGCGACCCGGCATTGGGGATGGCCAAGGGGTAGCGTACCGTCGCCGCCTCCTGGTCCGGCAGCCCCAAGAGGTAGAGCGGCGCACCCTCGGGATGGCTCTCGAAATGACCCTCCATGGCCATGATCTTGACCGGCTGGTGCTGCAGCGTGTTGAGACCGTGCAGGTCGCCGGCAACTACCTGGACCGGTGCGGTCGCCACCACCATGCCCATGGCCATGGCGAACATCACGCGCGCGCCTTCGTTCGACCGGTCCCGCAGCAGGTGCCAGGCGCCCACCGCGCCGACGGCCAACGCCGTGGTGAGATAGGCGCCGAGCACCGTGTGGACGAGGCGGTAGGGAAAGGACGGGCTGAAGATGATCTCCCACCAGTCGGCGGGGACGAACTGCCCCACCTCGTTGACCGAGTGGCCGACCGGCGTCTGCATCCAGGAATTGGCCGCGATGATCCAGAAGGCGGACATCAGCGTGCCGGCCGCCACGAGAAGAGTGGCGGTGAAATGCAGCCCCTTGCCGACCCGCTTCATGCCGAACAGCATGATGCCCAGGAAGCCGGCCTCGAGGAAAAAGGCGGTCAGGACCTCATAAGCCATCAGGGGTCCGACGATCGCGCCGGCGCGGTCCGAGAAGACCGACCAGTTGGTGCCGAACTGGTAGGAGAGCACGATGCCGGAGACCACACCCATGGCGAAGGTGAGGGCGAAAATCTTTATCCAGTAGCGGAACAGGTCGAGGAACACGGCGCGCCCCGTCCACAGCCACAGGCCCTCCAGCACCGCAAGGTAGCTTGCAAGCCCGATGGTGAAGGCGGGGAAGATGAAGTGGAAGGACACGGTGAAGGCGAATTGAATGCGCGCCAGGAAAAGGGCGTCGAAGCCTTCGAACATCACGATCTCCAATCCCCTGCAGGGCTGCCCCACCTAATCTAATCTAGAGGCGGCGGGTTGCCCGGGCAACGCTCGGCCTTCATGGCGCGCCGGCAGCCGATGACAGCGGGGGTGAGCGACTGGCCCGAACAGTCCTTCCCGGAGGGGGAGTTGCGCCGGCGGATCAGGACAGCAGGGCGCGAAGATTGCGGGCAAAGCCTGCCGCTTCGTGCGGATTGACGTCCGCAGCCCTTATCAGATTGTCGAAGTGACGGGTCAGCGTAAGCACCGGCTGCGTCGCGTTGAGCACGAGGTACATGCCGCCGACAT
Source organism: Rhizobiaceae bacterium (assembly GCA_020696915.1). Classification (GTDB taxonomy): domain Bacteria; phylum Pseudomonadota; class Alphaproteobacteria; order Rhizobiales; family Rhizobiaceae; genus JAJFMR01. Next base: position 2,722 of record JAJFMR010000402.1, read on the forward strand.
AGATCGCCGCACGGTAAGGGCCAAAAATCGTGTAGGGGACCGAGTAGCGCAGCCTTCCATCATAAAGGAACAGCCGGAAGGTCGGATAAAGGTCATCGAGCAGCGACGCCATGTGCTCGAGCTGCTCGCGCCGAATCTCGGCGGACAGGCCCGACCACACCCCGAACCCGCGCGCAAAGATTTCCAGCGTATGGCGTGGCATGCAGACCTCCATGTCGGTCTCGGGCCGCCGGTTGTAGTCGATGCGGTACTGGGTCTCGTCAGCCTGCTGCTCGCGGCTGCGGTTGGAGATGTCGGCTTCATGGTCGATCAGCGCCTGGCTGCGCAGCAGATCGGGAATGCCGGCAGGCACGTAGCGGATTTTGGTGCCGGCCGCCTCGGCATGCCAGCGGGCGAGCAGGGTGTGGTCGAACGCGCCCGATCCTTCCTCGATCTCGAACGATTGACGAATCTCGCCGGTAACGCCCTCGTCCTGGCTGAGGCCGAGCAGCCAATCGAGCGAGACCTGGTGTTCCGTCGCCATGTTGAGCAGCGTTTCGGCCCGCGGAAGGCGTGTCGTTGCCCCCGACAGCAATTGCGACAATGCCGAGCGGTCCACTCCGACGGAAGCGGCGAACGCGGACTGGCTCGA
>JAJFMR010000403.1 GCA_020696915.1 Rhizobiaceae bacterium
GCTTTAGCAAAAATTGACGTTTGCGTAAACGTCAATTTTTGGCGATACCTTTGCCGCGCCGCAGCCCAGAACATCTCAGACGGGGAGGTCCGCCGTTGCCATGTCCTGCAACGAATGGAAACTGGAAGGAGCGTGCCCGAAACTCGGGCTCGCGGTCAGTTTGCGGAGCCGGCCGGGACCATTGTGCGCTCGGCAAGCTTCTGGCGGACCGACACCATGGTCTTCGAGAGATCCTTGATCGCCTCATCGATCGACTGTCGCTGCGCGTGGAGGCGCGCCAGCTGCTTTTCCGACTTGTCGAGCGCAAGGCGCAGCTGCTTTGCGTTGTTTCCCCGAGGATCGTAGAGATCCATCACCTGCTTGACGTCACGCAGCGAGAATCCGACTTTCCGGCCGAGCAATATGAGCTTCAGCCTGGCTCTGTCGCGGCGCGAATAAAGACGAGTCGTGCCCTCACGCTTCGGCGTGAGCAGACCCTTGTCCTCGTAGAAGCGCAAGGTGCGCAAGGTGACGCCGTACTCCTTGGCCATGTCGCCGATCCGGACGTAGTCCTCGTCGGTGTCGGCGTTTACTCTATCGGCCGTGCTGCCGCTGGCCGCGCTATGCATGCTCGTCATCGTTTTCTCCTGCGGCGTCTATGCGCCCGGTCGGATCGGGGGGTGGGGGGCTCGAGGCCACACGCGATGCCGGGGATCACCCGCATCGAGTTACCTTTACGTAAGCCCATATAGGGCGGAGCTGCCGGCCGGCAACGGTGACGGCATCCATCCCGGCGCGGCAGGATGACGCACGGGCAAGGCCGCTTGCAAACAGGATGAGGCCGCGTGGGTGCGTGACATTCACCGCCACGTCCGGACGCCATGCAAGCGGACATTCCCGGTTTTTTAACGAAGCTTGCAGCTTCTCAAGCTTGTTTAAGACGTTGTTTACCACGATCGGGGAATTGTGCGTCGACGGTCTCCGGCGTCCAACCTCTGCCGATTTGTTGAAGGTTTTCCGGGGTGGGCGCGGGAACTCGGCCTTTTTGCCGCTGCCAGGCGGCAGCCCGGATTGGCAAATGGACGGTTGATGACAAGGCGGCCCTATCTCGAGACACAAAACGCCGGCCATGACCGCTGGCCGCAGGCGGCGCTGGACCAGCTCAACCGCTGCCTGGAGACGCTCGAACAGCGGCTGGGCCCCGGCCGCGCGGACGCTCCAGGTCGCAAGCCGGTCACGCAAGCACCCGCGGAGAATGCCACTGCCCCGCATCCGGCTGCCGGCTCGGGCCCGGACGTCGAAGCGTCGCCGGAACGGCAGCGCCCGTTCGGGCAGCGCGGCAGCCATGAGATGCCCTATCAGGGCATTGCGAGGGACATCGAGCGGCTTCGCGGAGAACAGGACGGGGCCCGGGCGGCCGGCAGGATCGCCGCCGAGCTGATGGAACTCCGGGAAGAACTTCGTCACCGAATGACCGCAGGGGTTCATGGCGAGTTCCAGGCGCTGCGCCGGGACCTGGAGCGCGCCCATGCCGACAAGTCGGGCAGCGCCGCACACGGCCTGGTTCATGATTTCGAACGGATTTCGAGCGCCGTGCAGGCGCTCGCGGAGCGCAGCGACGATGCCGGCCTGGCCGCGCTGAGGCAGGAGCTCGAAGCGGCCAGGACCGTGCTGGAAAAGCTGGCACGCCAGGCCACCACACCGCCGGCCGGCCGGCGGTTGTCACCAGGAGGCGTCGGAAATGACGCCGAGCCCAGGCTTTCGGCGCTGGCCGATCGTCTCGAAGAGATCGCCAGTGCGGTCAACAACTTGCCGGAATCCCTGTCGCTCCGGTCGCTGGACGAAAAGCTGCGAACACTCGCTGCGGCGATCGAGCATTTCGTCAGCCATCCGCCGGCGCTCGGCCCCGAAACGTTCGCACAAATGGAGGTGCGCCTCGACGAAATATCACGCGCCATCGTCGCCTCGACCATCGCCGCCCAGTCGGCGCACCTCGATCCGCAACCCTTCGAACGCATCGAGGCGCGCATAGCCGGCCTTGCAAGGCAGATCGAGGAGCTTGCCGAAGACCGGCCGACGGGCGAGCTCATGGAGCGGCTGAGCGCGCTTTCGGAGCGTGTCGAAGAACTGGCCGCGCGCACGGAGATGCCTGAGAAATCGGTCGAGCGGCTGGCCAGCCGGATTGCCGCCATCGCCGCGAATACCGAACGGGCTTCTGGCCAGCCGGATGCCGATGCCATCCTGTCGGGCATCGATCAGCGCTTCGATGTCCTCTCGGGACTGCTCGAACGCCGCCAGGGCGACGCAATCGGACAGGGCGCCTTCCTGCGCGAGCTAGAACGGCGTCTCGACGAAGCCGCCGGAGGGCCGGAGAAGCGCCAGACCGGCGCCGGGCCGGACGGCGACGCCCTTTTGCAAGCGGTCGATGCACGGCTTGCAGCGATTGCGGAGCGCCTGGAAGACGCTGCCCGGGAGAAAGGCAGCGGTGGGGCAAGCGCTCTGGAAGCCCGGCTCGACGACATTTCGCAACGCCTCGACCTTTTCGCCGGCCGCTTCGCAGGCATTGATCCAGACCTGCTTCGCAACCTCGAATCGCAGGTAGCGGGGCTCTCGGCGCATCTGACTCGCCCAGGCGCGCCGCTGCCGGAGTTCGAGGACCTCGGACCGCGCCTGGAGGCGATCGAGAGACGGATCGCCGAAAGCCGCCAGGGCGTGCTCGAAGCGGCTTGCCAGGCGGCCGAGAACGCTGCCCGGTCACTGGCCGGCAAGCATGCCGAATCGGCCGCGGTCACCGGACTGGCCGAAGATCTCAAGGCCCTGGAAATGCTGGCCCGCCGCTCCGACGAGCGTAATTCGCGGACCTTCGAGGCCATACACGACACTCTGCTGAAGATCGTCGACCGGCTCGCATCCATGGAAAGCGGCAGCAGCGCGGACGCCGAAGAGAGCCGGTCTGCCCCAGGGCTCCGGCCGCAACAGACCTCGGCGTCCGACCTCGATGCAATGCTCGCTGAAGATATCCCTTCGGACGCCGCGCCGCAGCCCCAGGCGGGGGTGGGCAGGTCGCCTGCCGAGGCTGCGGCGGCCGCCGCAGCCGCTGTGGCGGGAGCGCCGCGCCCCAGGGAGCAGCCAGCAGCCGGCCGCGGCCGCGGCATCCGCTCGATGCTGGGCGGCCTGTTCCCGGGCAGGAAGGCACCCGAGAAGCACACGCCTCCGGACCTGGAGCCGGAGGGCGAAACGCCTGTCGAAGCCGCCCCGCCGGTGTCGCTCGAGACGCCGCTCGACCCAAAATTCGCCAATCGGCCGCTCGAGCCCGGCTCGGGTGCTCCCGACCTCAACGCCATCATGAGACGCGTG
>JAJFMR010000404.1 GCA_020696915.1 Rhizobiaceae bacterium
CCGGCGCCCTGCAAGTAGGAGCGCCGGGCTCTCCCGACATGGCGCCTAGCAGCACCCTGCCGCCCGAGATTCTCTCGGTGATGGTGGGGCCAGGTTACGATCAGCGTCCGTATCCAACACCCTGCCGATACAGTTCACGGTTAAGCTGGTTAGCCAACATTCACGTTCGATGCCGCTTTGCAGCGGCAGGCATGCTGCCAAGGGCAATTCACCAAACTCGCAGGCCGCCCCCATGGAGCGCCGACATGTCAATTGAATTGCGCGAGTACGACATTGCGGTATTCGGAGATCCGTACAAAATTCACGGCCCGGATGCGGTGAGCGCATACGAACGCACTGTCGCCGGCATCATTCATTCGGATATTGCGCCTCGACGAGCTGGCCAGATCGTCCTCGGCAGGATCAGAAAGAGCCCTGGAGACGTCGAGATATATCCCCGATACAAAGACGGATTGAATGCAGAGGCCACGTGGAAATTAAAAGATAAGGGGCATGGATACAACCTTCGCAAGATACTGATCTGGTATAAACCAGAGCAGTGGGACGTTAGTCATCCACCAAGTCGCCTGAACATACCCAGTGATTTAAGGGCCTTTCAACCAGCTCATCTTAGAGATGAGGTGCTTTTTCACGAGCTTGTCCATTCGGGAAGACGTCTTGACGGATTTTGGGTGCAAGGAGGTCATAATCTCGCGCCTAACGTCGACGACGTCACGCCCTATGCAAATAAGGAATCTGCTGCGTATAACAATATGGAAGAGTTTGCGACTATTCTCGTCACAAACATTTACCTCTCAGAAAAAGGTGCGAAGGTCTTCAGGGCCTCGCACGGTGGGGCAGGGTTTCCATACATCCTTGATCAGGCACAGTCATCGTCAGATGGGTTCTTGGGCAAGAAAAGTAACTACGATTTGGTCAAAATGTTTTCTCAGACAGATCCCATGGCACCCGCGCTTAGCGAAATCGACACGCCCTTCAACCCGGTCAGGGCTTATCTCAAGAAGAACCCTCAGGACATAGAGCTCAACAAGTCCCTCCAGCCTCGATAGGTCGGCCGATCGCAGACGCGAGATAGAAGGTAGGCGCGGATAGTTCAGGCCGCTGGCCCCTTCTTGGCTGACTTGCGATCCACGCCCGGTTACCCCGATTTCGAACACTCGGACACCCCGGCATCGGCGGGGCGGCCGGCCGGCCGCTCAGCGGGCGAACGTCACCCATTCCTCCAGCGGGGCGCGATCGGTGCGCAGGCTGTTTTCAGGCTTGGTGACGTCCTCGTAGCCGAGCGCCATGCCGCAGATGACGATCTCCTCCTCGGTGATGCCGAGGACCGGCCTGATCTGCTGGTGATAGGGGGCGAATGCGGCCTGTGGGCAGGTGTGCAGCCCCCTGCCCCGCGCCGCGATCATGATGTTTTCCAGGAACATGCCGTAGTCGACCCACGAGCCCTGGTTGAGCCGCCGGTCGATGGTGAAGATCATGCCCACCGGGGCGTCGAAGAACAGGAAATTGCGGTCGTGCTGGGCGCGCATCTGGTCGACGTCGCGCTTGCCGATGCCGAGATGCCCGTAGAGCGCAAAGCCGACGGCGCGCCGGCGGCCGTAATAGGGCTCGAAGAACTTCTCGGGGTAGTATCTGTATTCGTCCCACTTGGCCTTTTCGGCGCGGATGCCGGAGTCGAGAATGGCCCGGCTCAGCCTTTCCCGGGTGTCGCCGGTGACCACATAGACCCGCCACGGCTGCATGTTGGTGCCCGACGGCGCCCGCGACGCGACTTCGAGGATCGCCTTGATCGTCTCCTCGTCCACCGGATCGGGCAGGAAGGCGCGCACGGAGCGCCTGGAGACGATCGCCTCGTCGACGATCGCCGCCTCGTCCATCAGCGGTGCATTCCCGTCTCGTGCCAGCATTCTTCGTCCCCAAAGCGGCCCTCGGGCCGCAGCCCTGGGCAGCCAATGCACCGTGCCACGGCGGCCTTCAAGTAAATCTTGCCATACCAGTGAAAGGTTACTTGATTTTTTCACCCAGGTCCCGTTTCGTGAAATCCGAAGCTGCTTTTTCACGAGGAGCCTTTGTCCGGGAACGCCACCCAGGAGGCCGCATCGCCTTCCGCCGGAGCCGGTCGGCTGCTCGCCGGCGACATGCGGGCGCTGCGCAAGGCGCGCGGGCTCACGCTGGCCGAGATCGGCGCCCGCCTCGGCCGTTCGGTCGGATGGCTGAGCCAGGTCGAGCGCGGCATTTCTGTTCCCTCGATCCGCGACCTCAGGGCATTCGCCGAACTGCTCGGCGTGCCGATGAGCCTGCTGTTCGGCCATGACGTGCCGAACGACGCCGAACGCGGGCTGGTGGTGCGGTGCGGCCGGCGCCGGGCGCTTGGCACGACCGAATCGGGCCTGGTGGAAGAGCTTCTCTCGCCGGACCTCGGCGGCAGCTTCGAGATGGTCCACTCGGTGTTCGCGCCGCGTGCCGAGCTTCTGGAAGCGGCGCTGCGGGATACCGAGGAGGCCGGCTACGTCGTTGCGGGCCGCTTCGACATCGAGATCGGCGGGACGTGGCACGCGCTCGGCGAAGGCGACAGCTTCCGGTTTGCCCGCACGCCGTTTCGCTGGCGCAACCCGGGGATTGTCCCGGCAGTGGTGATCTGGGTGGTTTCACCCCCCGTTTATTGAGGAGGCGAGATGACCGGTTTTCCGAGGGCCGCGCGGGTCGTCATCATCGGCGGCGGCGCGGTCGGCGTTTCGTCGCTCTACCATCTTGCCGAACGCGGCTGGACCGACTGCGTGCTCCTCGAAAGGAACGAGCTCACCTCGGGCTCGACGTGGCATGCGGCCGGCAACGTGCCGACCTTCTCGTCGTCCTGGTCCTTGATGAACATGCAGCGCTATTCGGCCGCGCTCTACCGGGGCCTCGCCGAGGCGGTCGGCTACCCGATGAACTACCACGTCACCGGGTCGCTGCGGCTCGCCCACACCGCCGAGCGCATGCGCGAGTTCCAGCGCGTCAGGAGCATGGGCCGCTACCAGGGCATGGACATCGACGTGATCGGCGTCGAGGCGATCAGGGACCGCTACCCGTTCATCGAGACGCATGACCTGGCGGGCGCGCTTTACGATCCCGGCGACGGCGACATCGATCCGGCGCAGCTGACCCAGGCGCTCGCCAAGGGGGCGCGCGACCTCGGCGCCCGCATCGTCCGCTTCTGCCCGGCCACCGGCGTCCGGCGGCAGCGCGGCGAGTGGATCGTGGAGACCCCGCAGGGCGCGATCCGCTGCGAATACGTTGTGAACGCCGCCGGCTACCGGGCCCGCGAGGTGGGACGACTGTTCGGCCGCGACGTG
>JAJFMR010000405.1 GCA_020696915.1 Rhizobiaceae bacterium
AGCGAATAGCCGACATGCCAGGCGAGCGCCACGCCGGTGATCGGCTGGGCGACAACGGCCGTCGCGGTGAACACGAAATCCGCGACGACAACGATCCGGGCGACTGCCGCGATGGTTGCCGTGTTTCCCGTCCTGTGGGCAAGAAGCATGAAAAACGCGATACCGGCACCCGTGCCGAGCAGCACCGCCGCGCCGATGACATGCAGGAATTTCAGGCCGAAATAGATCAATTCCGTTACCGCTCGTCGAGGATCGCCATCGCTACGAGATGCAGGACGAGGATCGGCAGGATCTTCAGCAGCGGCCCGAGCGGCTCGTTCCAGAGATCCGGCCGCAGCACGGAGCCGGCGATCAGGTAAAAGGCGGACAAGGCAATCGCCCCCTGCAGGCCGAGCCGCGAAGTCGGTCTCCACACCATCAGGGTGCCCACGGCGATATCGGCAAGCGCCCCGGCAATGACCGCGGGCCCCGACAGCGCGCCCGCTCCCGTGCTGATCATGAGTTCGACGCCGTTGCGAAAACCGGTGGTCAGCGAGACCAATCCCGTCATGATCCAGAAAAAGGGAAGCACCGTGAAAATCACGGGCTTGATGAAATAGAGACCGGCAAACCATTTTTCCTGGGCCGTTGCAGGGTCGGCGGCAAGCGCCGCCCGCAAAGGCCGCGGCCGTATTCCGGTGACCGCCATCCAAGCGGACGGGTCGCCAACCGCGCCGCGGCGGATCTCCTTGCCGGCATTGCTGCGGATCGGCGGCCGCCAGCCGAAAGCGCCGGCGAGGTCGCCGAGCCTGTAGAGCGCGCCAGCCGCCCAGCCCGGCAGGGAAACGACCTTGGCCGCGGGACGGCCCAACCAGCTTCTGTAGAGGCCGATCACCTCGGCCATGGCGAGCGGTTCGGGGCCCGCCAGCTCCAGAGACAGCCGTGACGGGCTGGCCGGATCGAGGAAGAAGGATACCGTGGCCACGACCTCGTCGAGTTGCACCACCTGCAGGCGCCCGGTGTCCGGCATCAAGGGCAGCACGGGCAGGGCGGCGAGGCCGCGAAACAGCGCGCTGGCGCCGAATACCCGACGGCCAAGGACCACGGAGGGACGCAGGATGATCCAGTCGAGGTCGCTGGCCATCAGCGCCTGGTCGCCTGCATGCTTGCTCGCCGAGAACGACGATGGTCGCTCGCGGTCGACACCGATCGCCGACAGGTGGATCACGCGGCGCACGCCGGCCCTCTCGCAGGCGGCAAACAGAGCCGCGGCAGCAACCGCATGCACCTCCCTGGTCTGTTCCGACGCGCTGTCCTGCAGCACGCCGGCACAGTTCACGACCGCATCCGCGCCCGCCAGGTGCGGCAGCCAGTCGGCAGGGTCGAGCGCTTTGGCCATGTCAAGAGTGACGGTCCGCGCCAGCGCCAATCCCGCGGGACCGCGGCGGATCACGCCGGTCACCTGGTGGCCGTCCATGGCAAGTCGCGCTGCCACCGAAGAACCGATCAGGCCGGTCGCCCCGGTGAGGAGAATGTTCACGAAACGACTATCTCCGCCCGGGGCCCGGTCAGGACCGCCGGACTGGGAGGCGGCAACATTCGCGGCCTGAAATCCATGTCTGGACCGTCAGCAGGAGCCCGGCAGTTCGGCAGGTTCGGCCGAAATCGCCGCCATGGGCGGGCTCGCGACCGGCGCCAGTATGTTCTTCCTGCGAGCGAAGGTTTCGAACACGCGGCGCGCGGTTTTTGCGTCGAGGTCGCCGGCGATGGCCGCCTTGCAGGCCGCCAGCGCCATGGCGTGCGCGGGGCCGCGCCGGTCGACCGGCCAGTCGGAAAGCAGCGCATGCGCATGCGAGACGCTCTCCACGTGCGTGAGGTACCCCAGGCCGACGAAGATCGGAACCGCCCTGTCGAAGAATTCCTTTTCCATGCGATGACCTTGCTGCAAGGGAACCACTCCGGAAATGGGGACGTGGAAGCGGCAGCTACAAACGATCGGGTAGCTTGCTTGTTCCCTTTGGCTCAGTCGCGGCCGGGGTCCTCCTCAACTTTGCCGGCTGCCCGGTCGGCATCGCCGCGCCGCTTGCCGTCCTTGCCGTCCTGCCGCTTCAGTTCCCGATCGATCACCTGGCGCGATCCTTCGACGGGATCCTGCTCGGGACGCTTCTTTTGATCGCTGTTCATGGCGCTCTCCAAATGGTCGGATTGCCCCGAACGGCCGATTCCAGCAGAAGTTCCAGGGCGCTACCGCTCGTCTGCAGCGACCCGCATGCGGCAGCAGGCGCGGCCGCAGCTCTCGAATGACTGATCCGAAGAAGGACTCGGGCCTTCGAACCGATGCTGCTTCACGCTCCCGCCGTGGCGGAAGCAGACGGAAACTGCGAATCCGGGACCACCACCAGCTTGCCGACGAACGCCTTGGCGACGAAATCGGCCTGCGCGCGATGGAAGTCGGAAAGCCGGTAGACGCCGCCGACCAGCGGCTTGATCCTGCCGTCCACGATGTAGCGCACGATGCGCCGGAAGTCGGCACGCGTGCCCTGCGAAGAGCCGTGCATCTCAAGCTGTTTCAGATAAAGGGTGCGCAGGTCGAGCTGCACCACGGGTCCGGCGATGGCACCCGCCGTCGCATAACGCCCCTCCGGCTTCAGGATGCGCAGGAGGTCGTTGAACATCGCACCGCCGATCAGGTCGGCGACGACGTCGATCGGCCGCCCGCCCGTCGCAGCGGCAACGGCCGCCGGCAGGTCGGACGTGTCGCGGGAGATGACCGCCTCAGCCCCGATGGCGCGGACAGCTTCTTCCTTGCCCTTGCCGACGACGGCGAAGGGCACCGCGCCGCGCGCCCGGGCAAGTTGCACGATGCCCGAGCCGACGCCGCCGGAGGCGCCGGTGACCAGCACGCATTCGCCGCGGTCGAGCCGTGCCCGTTCCAGCATCCGTTCGCCGGTCATGTAGGCGCAGCAGAAGGTCGCCAGTTCGACGTCGCTCAGCCCGCTCTCGATGCCGTGGGCGTTTTCGGCGGGCACGGCCTGGTACTCGGCGAAGCCGCCGTCGCGGCCATGGCCCATGTAGTCGATGTCAGCCAGGGAATCGTCGTTGCGGTTGTAGATCGAGAAATCGACGATCACCCGCTCGCCGAGCCGCTCCGGCGGCACCCCATCGCCGACGGCGGCTATCCTGCCCACGGTGTCGGTGCCTTGGATGCGCGGAAAGGTCAGCGTATTCTCTTGGCGCCGCCAGGACGAGACCGCCGCCGGATCCCGTTCGGTGCCGTAGGCGCCCTGCCGAACCCACACATCGGTATTGTTCATGCCGCATGCGGTGACGCGCACCAGCACCTCGCCGGTCGCGAGTTCATGGGATCATCCGTCGTCCTCGGCTTCTACGACGCGGGGTGACGCTTCCGGGAGTCATCGAGCGGCATCCATTCCGGCGAACACCGACTGGATTGCGGCGGCCGTCCTGTCCACCACAATGTCGGCCTCCTCTCTGGTCAGGCAGAGCGGCGGCGCAAAGCCGAGGATGTCGCCCTGCGGCATGGCCCGCCCGATCACGCCTCGTTCGGCGAGCGCCGCCGACACCGCCGGACCTATCTTGGCCGCAGCGTCGAAGAAGACGCGGTCGTCGCGGTCCGCCACGAACTCGACGGCAGCCAGCATGCCGTCGCCCCGCACCTCGCCGACATGCCGGTGGCCGCCCACGGCGTCGGCGAGAGCGGCGCGAAAATACGATCCGGTCTCGCGCGCATTGGCGACCAGGTCCATCTCGTCCAGCAACTCCAAATTGGCAACGCCGGCGGCCGCACAGATCGGATGCGCCGAGTAGGTCCAGCCATGGCCGATCGAGCCCAGCCTGTCCGAGCCTTCGACCAGCACCTTCCACATGTTCTCCGACACGATGACGCCCGACAGCGGCGCATAGGCGGAGGTCAGTCCCTTGGCGATGGTGATCAGATCCGGCTCGATGCCGTAATGTTCGGAGCCGAACATGCTGCCGAGCCGTCCGAAGCCCGTCACCACCTCGTCGGCGACCAGCAGGATGTCGTATTTCCTGAGAACCGCCTGGATCATCTGCCAGTAGCCGGCCGGCGGCGGCACGATGCCGCCGGTGCCCAGTATCGGCTCGCCGATAAAGGCGGCGACGGTTTCCGGCCCCTCGGCTTGAATCATCTCCTCGAGTCGGTCGGCGCAATGCCGGGAGAACTGCTCCTCGCTCATGGAGCGGTCGGCGCGCCGGAAATAATACGGCGCCTCGGTGTGCAGGACCGGCGGGCGCGGCAGGTCGAATGCGTTGTGGAAAAGCTCCAGGCCAGTCAGCGACCCGGTCATGACGCCGGATCCGTGATAGCCGCGCCAGCGCGAGATGATCTTCTTCTTCTCCGGCCGGCCGAGCAGGTTGTTGAAATACCAGATCAGCTTGATGTTCGTCTCGTTGGCG
>JAJFMR010000406.1 GCA_020696915.1 Rhizobiaceae bacterium
GGCGCCTTTGTCATCGCCCACATCGCGATCCAGTAGGCGACACCGCTGAGCGAGCCGGTGAGCAGGCCCATCCGCCATCCCGCGGCGATTGTCCGGGCGATCGCCCTGCCGCGAAGCGCGACGGCGAGGATCAGAGACCACAGGCCGTCGCAAAGGAACAGGTACACGGCATAGCTCGACGCCGTGCTTGCCAGCCGGGCGCCGCTGCCGTCCGACAGCGTATAGCAAGCGATGAAGACGGAGGTGATCAGCGCATAGATCACCGCCCTGCCGTTCAGCCGCTCGAGATAGGCCGCTCCCCGAAACGACATCAGGAACGTTCCGGCGGACAAAAGGAGGATGCCGCCGAGCGACAGGCCCGATGGAAATTCCGAGGCGACGATCACCGCGCCGACCGTGGTGAGCAGCGGAGCCGAACCGCGCGCCAGCGGGTATGTCTGCGCGAGGTCGCCGGCCTCGTAGGCGCGGATGAGAAAAAGCTTGTAGCCCATGTGGAACGCCACCGACGCCAGTATCCATGGCCACACATGGGGTTGCGGGAAGTCGACGAAGGGCACAGCCGGCAGCGCCGTGACGGCCGTGCCGAGCGTCATCAGCGTCACCGACGCGAAGCGGTCGAAATGGACCTTCACCATGGCGTTCCACACGGCGTGCATCAGCGCCGCGGCCATCACTGCGAGGAATACGGTGAGCGTCATGCCTCCGCCACTACGTCGGCTTTCGCGAGATCGATGTCGACGAAGACCGGGAAGTGGTCGGAGGCGGGTTCGTTCGTGTCGATGCGATGCGACCTGACGCGGGCGGCAAGCGGCGCGCCGACGAAGCAGTAGTCGAGACGCCGCCGGTTCGATCTGCCGCCGACGTCCTTCACATGGGAAAAGAGGCCGGCCGGGTCCGGATCGGCAAGCACGGCCGCATCAGCAAACCCAGCGACATAGGCGGCGCCTGGATGATAGGGATTGTCGCCGGCCACGCGCAAATATTCGGCGCTGCCCGGCTCGCTGTTGAAGTCGCCCATCCAGACGGCCGCGGCCGGGCATTCGGGCTCGGCCTCGCCATTCGTCCAGCCGCGTTCCGGCTCGTCGTCGTCGCCGCTCCACGGACCGCCGTCGAGGCAAGCGCGGCGATGCTTCTCCAGCAGAAACTCGATCTGGCACAGCCGCTCGCCGGCGCCGATATGGGCGAGATGGATGGACAGGAACCTGACCGGCCCGGCCGGCGTGCGGATCAGGCATTCGAGCGCCGCATTCTGCGTGTTGAGGGGCTTGAGCGTCCGCTGCATGGGCAGGAGGTGCAGTCTCGACCAGGCGATCGGAAGCCGGCACATGAGCATCGTGCCGAACTGCCGGCGCCGGTTGACCAGACGTCCGCCGGGCTCGCGGAAGCTCGCATCCATGTCGAAGGCCGGACCATAGACCCAGTGGTGATCGGGCAGCAGCCGGCTGAGGATTTCGGGCTGGTCGTCGCCGCCGGTCCGCTTCCAGAACCGTTCGACCTCCTGAAGCGCGATGATGTCGGCATCGGCAACCACGCGGGCAACCCGTTCGAGGTCGTAGCGCCCGTCGGCCCCGAAGCCATACTGAATGTTGTAGCTGGCGAGTTTCATGCGGATTTCCCGAGGAGCAGCGAGCGCGCGCTTTGCGTGGCGGTTTCCGGAACTCGGACGCGCTCAGCCTGCCGGGCGGCGGGCGACGGTCGCGACGCGGGAAGCGGCAGGACCGGGATCAGTGCAGGACCAGGATGTCGCTGGAGGAGAAGCTTATATCCGTCGTCTGGCCGATCGAGGGCGGCGGCAATGAGGGATTGTTGAACGTGTCCAGCGACACCGTCGAATCGCCGAGCCCCACCTTTACCCGGATGACCGAACCCAGGAAATGGACATCGGCGATCGTTCCCGTGAGGCTGGCATCGGTGCCGGGACGGCGGCCGAGCTGGATCGCCTCGGGCCTGAGCGCCAGCGAAACGGCATCTCCGGTTGCCGACCCGTTCAGCCGTTCGTGAAGCGTGATCTCTTCGCCGTTGACGCGTACCTTCCCCGAGGCCGCATCCGAAACCTGGCCTTCCAGCACGTTGAGCGTGCCGACGAAACCGGCCACGAACTTGGTCTTCGGCCGGTTGTAGATCTCGAAAGGGGTACCAAGCTGCTCGGCCTTGCCGCCGTACATGACGACGATCCGGTCGGAGATGGACATCGCCTCCTCCTGGTCGTGGGTGACGAAGATGGTGGTGATGCCGAGTTCCTTCTGGATCCCCCGGATCTCGTCGCGCAGCGACACGCGGACCTTGGCGTCGAGCGCCGACAACGGTTCGTCGAGCAGCAGGACCCTGGGCTTGGGCGCCAGCGCGCGGGCCAGCGCGACCCGCTGCTGCTGTCCGCCCGAGAGCTGGTAGGGATAGCGGTCGCCGAACTGCGGCAGCTTGATGAGCGACAGCATCTCGGCAACCCGCCGGTCGTTCTCGGCACGGCCGACGCCTGCCACCTTCAGGCCGAAGCCGATGTTCTGGGCCACCGTCAGATTGGGAAAGAGAGCATAGGCCTGGAACACCATTCCGATGTTGCGCTGGTTTGGCTTAAGCCGGGTGACGTCACGGCCGCCGATGACCACCCCGCCTGCCGTCGGCTCCTCGAAGCCGGCCACGATCCTGAGCACCGTCGTCTTTCCGCATCCCGAGGGGCCCAGGAAAGAGACGAACTCGCCGGCTCCGACGTCGAGGTTGAAGTCCTCCACCACGGTTGTGGCGCCGAAGGACTTGCGGACGTTCTGGATGGAAAGGAAGGTTTCGGCCATGTGATCCGATCCGGTTCTTCAGTTCGGCCGATTCGCGGCTCTCGGCGCAAAGCGGGCAAGAATCTGGATGACCGACATGCAGCCCCAGGTGATGGCGAAGGCGATGATGGCGAGCGCCGCGGGCTCGTACGCCCGGTTTGCGCCGATATTCTGCAGATAGGGGCCGAATGCCGGGCGGTTGAGCAGGCTTGCCATGGTGAACTCGCCGATCACGATGGCAAAGGTCAGGAAGGCGCCGGACAGCACCGCAATCAGCACATTGGGCAGGATGATGCGGGCGATGATCGTGGTCCAGCCGGCGCCGAGAATCTGCGCGGCTTCGGTGAGCGTACGAACGTCGATCATCCTCAGGCCCGTGTCGACCGCCCGATACATGTAGGGCAGCGAGAGCGTCGCATAGCCGATCGCCAGCAGGACATCGGTACCGCGCGCCGTCGCCAGGAAGGGCAGCGGCGAGTTCGAGCCGTACATGCGTATATAGCCGAAGACGATGACGATGGCCGGGATGATCAGCGGCAGGAGCGTGATGAATTC
>JAJFMR010000407.1 GCA_020696915.1 Rhizobiaceae bacterium
AAGCTCAATTGCCGCGCCTCGTAGTCCGCGTAGACGGCACTCATCCGCCGCTTGGCGGCGAGGCGTGCCTTGCGGCAGCCGGGATCGTTGGCGACGGTGAGCCGGGCCACCGATCGTTCCGCCGCCTTCGCCATCTGGCGCGCCAATCGCCCGTGCATCTCTTCATGCTTCCGGACACCTGCCAGGAACCTCGCCCATTTGCGGTCGAGGCCACGTTGCAGGCGCCCGGCGGCCTGCGGATATGTATAGGTGATCGCCAGTTCGCCATCGAGCCGCTTCACCCGGCAAGCCCTGGAGGTTTCGGCCCATTCGATCCGCCAGGATATGGCATAGCGGGTCTGCGCGATGGCGCGCGTCAGGAAGCCGTGCTTGGGACCGCGCCGGTCCATTGCTTCGAGCAGCGCGGCGCCCGATTGCCCGGCAACGGCGTAGCTGCCGGTTCTTTCCGTCACCCGCACCCCGGCCGAGGCGGCGCCGGCAAGCAGGCCGAAGCAGCCGCCAAAAGCCATCAACAACGCCACCCGACGCATCGGAAATCTCCCGGGATGTCTTCAAGCAAGCACATCGGCGCACGCCGATCAACAGGCAGCGGCCCCCCTGGCGATCACATGTTGGGGTAGACCGGCCCTTCGCCGCCCTGCGGCGGAACCCAGTTGATGTTCTGGTTCGGGTCCTTGATGTCGCACGTCTTGCAGTGGACGCAGTTCTGCGCGTTGATGACGAAGCGCGCATCGGCTTCCGCGCCCCGGTTCTCGCCGCCCTTGTCGCCGGCGCCAGGCCCACCGGCCAATGCATTGCCGTCGGCATCCACCCATTCGTAGACGCCGGCCGGGCAATACCGCGTCGAGGGTCCCGAGAAGATGCGATACTCGGACCGCTCCTGCAGTTCCATGTCCCTGACCTGGAGATGGTTCGGCTGGTTTTCCTCGTGGTTGGTGTTGGACAGGAACACCGAAGACAGCCGGTCGAAGGTGAGCACGCCGTCCGGCTTGGGATAGGCGATAGGCTCGTGGCCGGCCGCCGGCTCCAGCGAGGCATGGTCGGGCTTGCCGTGCTTCATCGTCCCGAAGGGGGAAACGCCAAACAGCGTATTCAGCCACATGTCGAGCCCGCCGAGGCCGATGCCCACCACCGTCCCGAAGCGCGACCACAGCGGCTTGACGTTGCGGACCTTGCGGAGATCGGTGCCGATGTCGGTCGAGCGCCATGCGTCCTCGATTGCGGAGAGTTCGTCATTGGCGCGGCCGGCGGCGATCGCTTCCGCGACATGCTCCGCCGCAAGAATGGCCGACAGCACCGCATTGTGGGAGCCTTTGATGCGGGGCACGTTGACCAGCCCCGCGGCGCAGCCGACAAGCACGCCTCCGGGGAAAGACAGTTTCGGCACCGATTGCCAGCCGCCTTCGGTGATGGCCCGCGCGCCGTATGAAATGCGCCTGGCGCCCTCGAAAGTCTCGCGGATGGCCGGATGCGTCTTGAAGCGCTGGAATTCCTCGAATGGCGCGATGTAGGGATTCTTGTAGTTCAGGTGGACGACGAAACCGACAGCTACCTGGTTGTCTTCGAGGTGGTAGAGGAACGAGCCGCCTCCGGTTTTCATGTCGAGCGGCCATCCGAAGGAATGCTGGACCAGCCCGGGCCTGTGGTTTTCGGGGCGGACCTGCCAGAGTTCCTTGAGGCCTATGCCGTATTTGCCGGGTTCCCGGCCTTCGTCGAGGCGGTATCTTGCAATCAGCAGCTTGGCGAGCGAGCCCCGCGCGCCCTCGCAAATCAGCACGTATTTCCCCATCAGCGCCATGCCAGGCTGGAAGCCGGGCCCCGGCGTCCCGTCGCGTTCGACGCCCATGTCGCCGGTGACGACGCCGCTGACGGCCCCGCCGTCGGCGAAGACGAGATCGCGGGCGGCGAAACCGGGATAGATTTCGACGCCGAGCGCTTCGGCCTTGACGGCCAGCCAGCGGCAGACATTGCCGAGCGACACGATGAAGTTGCCGTGATTGTTCATGAGCGGCGGCATCAGGAAGTTCGGAAGGCGTATCGCCCGCCTGGCCCCGAGCACCAGAAATCGGTCGTCGGTCACCGGCGTTCGGAAGGGGTGGTCCTCCTCCTTGCGCCACTCCGGCAGCAGGCGATCAATGCCGATCGGGTCGACGACGGCGCCGGAGAGGATGTGCGCGCCGACCTCGGCGCCTTTTTCGAGAATCACGACGGAAAGCTCGGGATTGATCTGTTTCAGCCGGATCGCCGCCGAGAGCCCTGCCGGGCCGGCGCCGACGATGACGACGTCGAATTCCATGCTTTCCCGTTCGATCTCGCTCATCGCCTGCTCCGCATGCCATTCGCGTTCGCGGCTCCCGTCGCGCTCCGCACGATCCCTCTAACGCATTTGCATCTGGCACGGAACGCGCATTCAGTCGCTGCTCTGCCTCACCGTCTCGACGGCGAGCGAGCCGCCCGGAAGAGGGCGCAGAAGCTCCTTCTCCGGCAGCGAGAGATGCAGCCAGGCCGCCCACTGCGCCGGCCGCAGCACTGCGACCTGCCGGTCGTGAATGGGAGCCACATCCTCGCCCGGCGCGGTCGTCAGCATGGCGAAGGCGGGCGGGTTGTTTCCCGTCCCTTCCCGCCACAGGCCGGCAATCGCCATGAAGGCTGCGTCGTCCAGCGTGAATCGATGCTTGGCCTTCGGATATTTCTTTCCGGTGAATTCGAAGAATGCGGACGCAGGTACCAGACAGCGCCTGCTGTTTGCGAACGACCGCCCTTCCGAACGGAAGTTGAACACCGGCCCGCCTTTGGGTCCTGCCGGCGGCAGCCCGAACTGCATCTGGACGAGTTCCACGTGCTCCCCGCGGACCCGCATCACCGGCCCGAGATCGCCGATCCTGATGTCGTCGGCCTGCGGCAGATCGAACTCGCTCTGATGCGGGGGAATGCCGAGTTCCAGCTCCTGCATCATCCGGCGATAGGCGGCCCAGGCAATATGCTGCTCATAATCGTTGCACATGTCGTCCGACCGGTTCTCCTGTCGCCGTCAGGACGTTCTCGATTATCAGCATTTCTGCAGCCGTGGAAACCTGGCAGCTCACATGCGTGTGGGCGCGGCCCCTCATCCGCCCTCCGACAAGCTCAGGGCCACCTTCTCCGAGGGGAGACGAGGGAAGCGGCCCGGTTCCGCAGGAGCTCTTTCGCCTTCCGGGAGGAGGTGGCCGGAGCGAAGCGGATGTCGGGTGAGGGGCCTGCCCACCGGGTAAGCGACATTTGAGTGTTCCGCCGGCTTTTTCCGGGTCATACTGCCCTCATGTGGCAGGTTTTTTCCCCCTT
>JAJFMR010000408.1 GCA_020696915.1 Rhizobiaceae bacterium
TGGTCATCGAGACCAGCAACATTGCCACCGTGCAGGGCGGCGCGGAGATCGGCGCGATCGTCCGCTTACTTAAGGAGCATGGCTTTTCCCTGACAGACATCGTCGGCCTGCGCCGCCGGCCGCTCGATGGTGCCACGGCGCAACTCGATCTGCTGTTCGTGCCCAACAAAGCGCCACCACGCAGCGACAGGCGGTGGGCCGCCAGCGCCTGATTGCTACTCGTCAGGCGGGCCAGGCTATGTGATCATTGCGTGAAGCAGTGGCCATTGCGTGACCCACCGACCAAGATATACGCTGCACTTGCGAACAGTGAACGCAGTTGCAACATGCGCCACAACATGGCTCGTGGTGCTGCGCCGAGGCGATGGCACCTGCGACCTGTTGTCAGTGGGATGGCAAATACGCAACCTGCCTTCCCGCGCCGTCGTTTAGGCGTCCGTGACGCGGACGTGCCGCATTCGGGCCACAAGGCCTGTTTACGGATTTTCCCACGGGTTCAGGTAGGCGGGATGACATTCACGAGCCTGATGAGACACACCGTTGGGGTCAGCTTGTTGCTCTTGTCCGGGTGCGAGGCGGCACGAAACATGCGCGACGACTTTTCTCGGCTGACCTCGTCTCAGACTACGACGCAGAGATCACAGCCTGCAAAGAACGTGGCCTCGACGACCCGGCCGCGCACCACGTCCCCCGCATCGACTTCCCCCGATGCACCCGTCGCCGCCCCGGCGGCGGTTTCGGACGATCCGCCGGCACGCCCCGCTTCCACGGGCAGTCCGGCGCTCTCACTTGCCGGCAAGAGCGAGACGGAGCTGCGTGCCATGCTCGGCGCGCCGACCAGCGAGGAGGACCGCCCCCCCGGTAAACGGTGGCGTTATCGAGACGGGCAATGCACCCTGGACGTCCAGCTCTACCCGGATGTCCAGACAAAACAGTTCGGAACTCTTGCGTACGAGGTGAAGAGCGATGACAACACCGATGAAGGAAAGCGTGTCTGTTTGGCCCAGCTCCAATCCCGCGCCCAGACCCGCCGCTAGTTCAGACGTGGAAAAGCGCATACGTGTCGCCTTCGTCGAGGACGACGACGACTATCGTGAGACCGTAAGCGGCGAGCTCGCCGACCACGGCTTCGACGTCACGTCTTTCTGCGACGGGACCGCTCTTCTGGCATCGCTCGCCGAAGGCGCCGACCCGGAGATCATCATCCTCGACTGGAGCCTGCCCAGCGTCTCGGGCATCGACCTGCTGCCGAGGCTCAGGCGCAACGGCATTGCCCTGCCCGTCATCTTCCTGACCGGCCGCTCGTTGCCGGCCTACGAGAAGCTCGCTTTCGACCGCGGCGCGCTCGACTTTGTCGACAAGGCGCGTGGCGTGCCAATCCTGGCGCATCGCCTGCGCCTGATTGCCGACTCGGTGAAGAAGCCGGCCGAGCCCGAGCTGGTCGACAATTTCCATTGCGGCAGGCTGATGCTGAAGCCTAAGGTCAGCCGTGCCTTTTGGGACGATGCTGACGTCGGCCTGACGTTGACCGAGTTCAAGATCGTGCACCTGTTGGCCGCCAATGTCGGCAGCTACGTGACGTATCGGTCGGTCTACGACTGCATGCATTACGTCGGCTTCATCGCAGGGAGCGGCGAAAATGGCTACCGAACGAACGTCCGCTCTTGCATCAAGCGGATCAGAAACAAGTTCCGAGCCATCGACCCCGCCTTTGCCGAAATCGATAACTATCAGTCCTTCGGATACCGCTGGGGCAAGACCTAAACCGGAGACCCGAGGGTGGCGCCAGGCGATCCGTCGCCTGGCGGCCTCCCTCACCCTGAAATCGGTGGTGCTGGTCGGCATCTTCGTCGCACTGCCGGTCGTCCTGTACGGCCAGTTCGAGAGCGCCGACCGCCAGATGCGCGACCTCGTCACCCGCGCCATCCAGGACCGCAGCGCCCTGATCGCCGAGGCTCTCGCCCCCAAGCTCACCAACGGCGACAAGAGCGCCCGGGCCTCGCTCAACGACGATCTCGCCAAGTATTCCAGCGACGGCACGATCCTGAAGCTGATGTTCCAGCCCGGCGAGGAGCGCCATGCCGGGCGTTTCTATTTCGTGGCCTCGGCCCCCAAGATTCGCACTGACGAGATCGCCGCCGAGCTCGACGAGCTCGGCCAGCGTGGCATCCTGCAACGCATCTCCGATGCCTGCATGTGGGATGCCGCCAACGAGATCCGCTACAAGCAGGCCAACGGCGCGGTCGAGCTCCTGACCTCGATCATCCCGATCCGCGCCGCCGACGGCTGCTGGGTCCTGACCTCGACGCACACGACCTCCGAATTCCTCAACACCTCGATCGGCCGGCCCTATTGGGAGACGCGCGAGATCCGCGTCGCCGCCGCCATCTACCTGGTGCTGGCCGTCATCGCCCTGCTGGTCGCCGTCAGCATCCGCCTCAGCCTGCGCCGCTTCCGCGACGTCGCCGCCGAGATCAGCCAGGGCCGCATCGGCGACAATGCCTTCAGCCACCGCAACGTCGTGCCCGAACTGTCGAGCGTCGCGCGCGACTTCGACAAGCTGGTGCACGACCTCCGGCGCGTCTCCCAGCAGATCCGGCAGAACGCCGAGGACAAGGCGCACTCCTTCAAGACGCCGCTCGCCACCATCCGTTCCGCCCTCGAGCCGGTGCGGCGCGCCATGCCGCTCGACAATGCGCGGGCCAAGCGCGCCCTCGAGATCGTCGACACCTCGCTGAAGCGCCTGCTCGACCTCGTGATCGCCGCCCAACGGCACGACATCAGCACCGCCGAGCTGATCGAGGCGCCGCGCCTGCCGACCGATTTTACCCAGCTTGTCGGCGACGCTGCGTTGCATTTCCGTGAGATTCTCGCGACCAAGGACATAAGGCTGATCCGCCGCCTCGACGAGCGCGCCATCGTGCGGGCGGGCCAAGGCATGCTCGAAACCGTCCTGCAATGCGTGCTGGAGAACGCCATCAGCTTCTCGCCGCGCGGCGGCACGATCATCGTCACCCTGACGGTCAACAATGAGACCGTCGAGCTGCAGATCGACGACGAAGGCCCCGGCGTCGATCCCGCCAAGATCCCCCACATGTTCGAGCGCTATTTCTCGTCGCGTCCGGAAGATGACCAGAATGCGCCGCCTTCAGGGCATGCCGGCCTCGGGCTCTGGATCGTCCGGCGCAACGTCGAGACGCTGGGCGGACGCGTCAGCGCCGCCAATCGCATCGGCGGCGGGCTGTCGATTTCCATCTCCCTGCCGCGCAACGGCGCATGAGGCGCTACGCAGCTGGCCTCATTCACCTCCCCGTCTT
>JAJFMR010000052.1 GCA_020696915.1 Rhizobiaceae bacterium
TCGGGTGCCGCAGCGGCGCTTGTCCTGGTCGCCGGAGCCGGCACTGCCAGCGCGACTTTCGTCGACTACCTCGCCGAGCGGGCCAAATTGAGAGCGTACACCGAAGCGACGATGACCAAACCGGCCGAACAAGTAACGCGGCCTTCCGGACCGGCGGCGGCAGCTCCGGCTTCGGTCCAGACGGCCGCCTCCCCCAGGCCCGATCCGAAGCCGGCCGTGGCGCCGGAGGCGTCGGCGATCACGCGAGCCGCCAAGAAGACCGCGGCCTCTGGCGTGACTCTGCCCGGTAAACCCGCCTCCGAGACCATCGCCGCAAAGGCCCCCGTAGAAACAGCGGCCGCGATTCCGCTGCCCGACAAGACCGTCCTTGCAGCCCTGAGACCGCAGCCCAATGACACTGCCGAGAGCAGTCTCGAGCGGAACCTCGGCGCAGTCGCCGACCCTCGTGATGACATCTATACGGGCGCCATAGCCTATGCGCCGGTCGCAGCGACCGGCGTCACCACGGCATTGCCCGACAGCAGCGACGACACCGGTCGGACCGCCAAGGTGACCAAGCACGTCAACCTGCGGTCAAGGCCGGAGGACAAATCGAAAGTGCTGACCGTGGTGCCCGCCAGGGCCTCCGTCAACGTGCTCTCCTGCAAGAGCTGGTGCGAGGTGGAATACGACGGCCAGAAGGGCTTCATCTACAAGCGCTTCATCGGCAAATCATGACCAGCTGGCGGCTGGCAGCCGAGGCCTCCGCCGCAGTGTCCGGTGCCGGCCGGATCCCCATGCCCGTACGGCATTGGCAACGAATCAGATCGGGTTGTTGAAGGTGTCGCAGTCGGCAAGCTTGCCGCTCTGCATTCCCTTGGTGAGCCATTCCTGACGCTGCGCAGACGTTCCGTGGTTGAAGCTTTCGGGAACGACATAGCCCTGTGTCCGCTTCTGCAGCGTGTCATCGCCGATCTTCTGGGCCGCGTTCAATGCCTCTTCGGCATCGCCCTGTTCCAGTAGGCCTTTCTGGGCGGTGAAATGCGCCCACACGCCTGCGAAGCAGTCGGCCTGCAACTCGACCCGCATCGACATCTCGTTGGCCTCCGCCTCGCCCATGCTCTGCCGCATCTCATTGAATTTCGGCAGGACGCCGATCAGGTTCTGGACATGGTGGCCGACCTCGTGGGCTATGACATAGGCCTGCGCGAAGTCGCCATCGGCGCCGAACTGCCGGTCGAGCTGTTCGAAGAAAGTGGTATCGAGATAGACCTTGCGATCGGCAGGGCAATAGAAGGGCCCTGAGGCGGACGACGCATAGCCGCAGGCGGACTGCACCTGTCCGGAGAACAACGCAAGGGTTGGCTCCTGATAGTCCTGTCCCTCGGTCTGGAACACACCGTTCCAAACGTCTTCCGTTTCGGCCAGCACCACGCCCACGAACTGCTTCATCTCGTCGGAGGCCTGCGACTGGTCCTCCGTCACCATGCCGCCGCCGCCCGGCACGCCGCCACCGCCGCCCGACAGGATCTCCATGGGGTCGATACCGCAGGCCCGAAGCGCGAAAAACAGCACCACGAGGAGAATGATGCCGGAGATGCCGCCGCCGCCGCGGCCGACCGGGATGCGGATCGGCGTGCGCCCGAATCCACCGGGAAGGCCGCGGCCAAATCCGCCGCCGCGGCTGTCCTGAATATTGTCGCTCTGGCGACGCCCCCTCCAGCGCATGTCCTACCTCGTCATCCGATTGGCCTGCCGGGGACTCCCGGAGGCTGCAGCGTAGCCCAAGCTTGGCTTCGCGTCACAGGTTCTTCGCCATTCAACGGCAGAAGAATCCGTCAAACCTGTTTCGATCCGGCGCTCTTCCCGTCGGAACTGCGGGCGCGTTCGTCGAATCGCCGGGCGCCCTTCTTCAGATCGCTGCCCTTTTGGGATTCGACCTTCCGTTCCTCGGCCTTGGCGGCCCGCTTCAGCCCTTCCGCCGCCTGCTTGCCCTTGGCTGTCGGTGCTTCCTTGACGCCCATGACCGATCCTCCGCTTTGCCGCCCTTTGACGCGGCATGCCCCTGAACGCGTTGCGGGCGGGTCCGTTCCCCGGTCGTCTTACACGGCTTCCCCGCGAAGCCTGCGGGGTGCCGGAGCCGAGCGCCAGGGGTTCCCTCCCCCTGCATCGTCCCCTATAAGCGCCCGGCCTGCATTCGCGCGCGACCCCCGACGGATCCGACAGATCATGCCAAGACGCACCGACATCAAGTCGATCCTGATCATCGGGGCCGGCCCGATCGTCATCGGCCAGGCCTGCGAGTTCGATTATTCCGGCACCCAGGCCTGCAAGGCCCTCAAGCAGGAAGGCTACCGCGTCATTCTCGTGAACTCCAATCCGGCGACGATCATGACCGATCCGGAACTGGCCGACGCGACCTATGTCGAGCCGATCACCCCGGAAGTGGTGGCAAAGATCATTGCCAAGGAGCGGCCGGACGCGCTGTTGCCGACCATGGGCGGGCAGACCGCCCTCAACACGGCGCTGTCGCTGCGTCGCATGGGCGTGCTGGACCGCTACAATGTCGAGATGATCGGCGCCGACGCGCATGCCATCGACATGGCCGAAGACCGGGCGCTGTTTCGCGAGGCGATGCGGCGCATCGGCCTCGAAACGCCGCGCTCCGTGCTGGCCAATGCAACGGAGGCGAAGAACGCTGACCGCCAGAAGCACGAGGCCGAGCGCGCCGCGCTCAAGGCTGAAAATCCCGAAGACCTCGATGCTTCCCTCGATGCGCTGGAGACGCGTTGGAATCTCGGCGAAGGCGACAGGAAGCAGCGCTACATCGCGCACGCCATGGGGGTCGGCGCACAGGCCCTGGATCATGTCGGACTTCCCGCCATCATCCGCCCCTCTTTCACGCTGGGCGGCACGGGCGGCGGCATTGCCTACAACCGGGCCGAGTTCTTCGATATCGTGCAGGCCGGCCTCGACGCCTCGCCGACCACCGAGGTGCTGATCGAGGAGAGCGTGCTCGGCTGGAAGGAGTACGAGATGGAGGTCGTCCGCGACAAGGCGGACAACTGCATCATCATCTGCTCGATCGAGAACGTCGACCCGATGGGCGTGCACACCGGCGACTCGATCACCGTGGCGCCGGCGCTGACGCTCACCGACAAGGAATACCAGATCATGCGCAACGCCTCGATCAGCGTGCTGCGCGAGATCGGCGTGGAGACCGGGGGTTCTAACGTACAGTTCGCCGTCAATCCCGCCGACGGCCGCCTGGTGGTGATCGAGATGAACCCGCGCGTGTCGCGTTCGTCGGCGCTTGCCTCGAAGGCGACCGGCTTTCCGATTGCCAAGATCGCGGCCAAGCTGGCCGTCGGCTATACGCTGGACGAGCTCGAGAACGACATCACGGGCGGCGCAACGCCGGCCGCGTTCGAGCCGACGATCGACTATGTCGTCACCAAGATCCCGCGCTTCGCATTCGAAAAATTTCCCGGAGCCGACCCGTCGCTGACGACTGCGATGAAATCGGTCGGCGAAGTCATGGCGATCGGCCGCACCTTCCAGGAATCGCTCCAGAAGGCGATGCGCGGGCTGGAAACCGGCCTGACCGGGCTGGACGAGATCGAAATTCCCGGCCTGGGCGCGAAGGGCGACCGCTCCGAGGACCGCAACGCGATCCGCGCGGCGCTCGGTACGCCCACCCCGGACCGGCTGCGCATGGTTGCCCAGGCCATACGCATGGGCACCTCTCTCGAGGAGGTGCACCAGATGTGCAGGATCGACCCATGGTTCCTGGAACAGATCGCCGGCATCGTCGCCTGTGAGGCCCGCATCCGCGAGCACGGCCTGCCCGGCGACGCCGCCAATCTGCGCATGCTGAAGGCCATGGGGTTTTCGGATGCCCGCCTGGCATCGCTCGCCCGAAAGGAGCCCGGCGAAGTGGCCGGGTTGCGGCAGCAACTGGGGGTTCATCCGGTCTTCAAGCGCATCGACACATGTGCCGCCGAATTCGCGTCGCCGACCGCCTACATGTACTCGACCTACGAGATGCCCTTTGCCGGTTCGGTGCGCTCCGAGGCGCAGGTCTCGTCACGCCGCAAGGTCGTCATCCTCGGCGGCGGTCCGAACCGCATCGGCCAAGGGATCGAGTTCGACTATTGCTGCTGCCATGCCGCTTTCGCGCTGCGGGAGGCCGGTTTCGAAGCGATCATGATCAACTGCAACCCGGAGACCGTCTCGACGGACTACGACACGTCCGACCGGCTCTATTTCGAACCGCTGACGGCCGAAGACGTGCTCGAGATCCTGCGCGCCGAACAGGCGGAAGGGCAACTGGCGGGGGTCATCGTGCAGTTCGGCGGCCAGACCCCGCTGAAGCTAGCGGACGCGCTGGAGAAGGCCGGCATCTCCATTCTCGGCACATCGCCCGACGCCATCGACCTCGCCGAGGACCGCGACCGGTTCCAGAAGCTCTTGCACCGGCTCAACCTGGCGCAGCCGAAGAACGGCATTGCCTATTCGGTGGAGCAGGCGCGCATCGTGGCGGCGGAGCTGGGGTTTCCGCTGGTGGTGCGGCCCTCCTACGTGCTTGGCGGCCGGGCCATGCAGATCATCCACGACGAAACGATGCTGCAGACATACCTGCTGGACATCGTGCCCGGCCTGGTGCCGGAAGACATCAAGCAGAAATATCCCAACGACAAGACCGGCCAGATCAATACGCTGCTCGGCAAGAATCCGCTGCTTTTCGACACCTATCTCACCGAGGCGATCGAGGTGGACGTCGATTGCCTGTGCGATGGCAGCGAGGTCTTCGTGGCGGGCATTCTGGAGCATATCGAGGAGGCTGGCATTCATTCCGGCGACAGCGCCTGCTCGCTGCCGGTCCATTCGCTGGCGCCCAGCATTGTCGACGAACTGGAACGCCAGACCGCCGCGCTGGCGCGCGCCCTCAAGGTGGGCGGCCTCATGAACGTGCAATACGCGGTCCAGAACGGCAGCATCTTCGTACTGGAAGTGAACCCGCGGGCCAGCCGCACGGTGCCTTTCGTGGCCAAGACGGTCGGGCGGCCGATCGCCAAGATCGCTGCCCGCATCATGGCCGGCGAAACGCTGACCGATGCTTTCGCCCACTACGGCGCGATGCCGGATCCAAGACGGCTGGGGCACATCGCAGTGAAGGAGGCCGTGTTCCCCTTTGCGCGCTTCCCGGGCGTCGACATCCTGCTCGGACCGGAGATGCGCTCGACCGGGGAGGTCATGGGGCTGGACCACGATTTCGCGCTGGCCTTCGCCAAGAGCCAGCTGGGCGCGGGCGTCGACCTGCCGCGTTCGGGAACCCTGTTCGTCTCGGTGCGCGACGAGGACAAGCAGGGTATCCTGCCCTCGGTCAGGCGGCTTTCGGACCTCGGCTTTGGAGTCCTCGCCACCGGCGGGACGCAGCGCTTCCTGGCCAAGAACGGCGTCGAGGCGCAGAAGATCAATAAGGTGCTCGAAGGCCGTCCGCATATCGAGGACGCCATCCGCAACCGCCAGGTGCAGATCGTCTTCAACACCACCGACGGTCAGAAGGCGGTGTCGGATTCGAAGTCGCTGCGCCGTGCGACGCTTATGCAGAAAGTACCCTACTACACGACGCTGGCGGGCGCCGCCGCAGTCGCCGAGGCGATCGCGGCGCTGAAGGCAGGCAGCCTCGAGGTGAGGCCGCTGCAGGGGTATTTCCAGGTGAAAGAGCGTTGAGAAACGGCTCATTCCCGCAGTCCTGGAACCGCCTTGGCTTCCACCGCATTCTCGGACGAAAGGAGCGCGTTATGGAAAAGTTCGGCAAGGGCACCGAGGTCGCCTGGGGGAGGCGCAATGCGGGCAAGGTTGCCGAAAGCTTCACCGATGACGTTACCCGCAAAATCGATGGCGAAGACGTCAGACGCCGTGCTTCGAACGACAATCCAGCTTACCTGATCGAGCAGCCGGACGGCGCCCGAATCCTGAAAAGCCATTCCGAGCTGCTTGGCATCCTTGGCGACGACGGTGACGGCCATCTGCCGCCCGAGGCGGTGGCGCAGGCGGCGCAAAAAGGCCTGGCCCTTCGCGAGAAGCTCAAGCGAGCCGGCGCTACGATCGGCGTCGGGCACGCCCGGGCGCTCAAGAACCGCAAGCCGCTGCCCGACAGCACGATCAGGCAGATGGCGCGCTTCTTTTCCCGCCACAAGGTCGAAAGCCGTGCAAAAAACTGGGGAGAGGCCGAGAATCCATCCGCCGACTACGTCGCCTGGCTGCTCTGGGGCGGCGATCCCGGCCGCGAATGGGCAGAGCGTCGTGTAGCGGCAATGGAAGTTTGAGAAACAGCCCGCGGACGCGCAGAAGGTGCCTCAGTCCGGTCCTCGCGTGAGCCGCTTGGCGACAAACACCGAAGCGTCCGCAATGCGGACTCCCGGCACAGTCCTGTAGCCGAGTGAATCATAGAACCGCAGGGCGTGCGAATTGGCAGGGTCGACCTCGAGAAAGATCCCGCCCGAGCCGGCGGCGGCAAGCCGTCCTTCCAGAAACGCCATGCAGCTTTTGCCGATGCCCCTGCCGCGCGCCTCGGGCAGCAGGTCGACGTGGCCGTGCGAGGGGAACGGAGCAAGTGCGGCGGGCAATTCAAGCCGCGGGTGGTGGACCATCCGCCGCGCCCAGTCGCTGCCCTGCCAGCGCGATCGATCGGCACCCGGATCCGTGATCCGGCGCCGGAGAGAAGGGTACCAGTCGGCAGCCACGCGGAGGTTGAAGGCGCCGGTATCGAGGACGCCGAAGAGATAGCCGGCGACGCCCTTCCTCCCCTCGATCACGAAGGCGAAGTCCGGCTCCAGCACCTGGTAGGGCACCGCATAGATGAGGCCCATCAGTTCAGGATCGTCTTCACGCCAGGTCGCATCCTGCCCGGCGGCGCCCGTCCTCAGGCAGACGTGGCAAAGTGCGGCATGATCGGCAGGAGCAGCATGGCGCAGGAAGAAGCCGCCTTCGAAGTCGAGGATCATCGGCCTTGCATCAAGCCGGCAGTATTCGGAAGTCCCTGCCCTCCGGGAGCAGTTGTCCACCGTCGACGACAATCGTCGTGCCGGTGACGTAATCGGCGTCGCCGGACGCCAGAAAAAGGAAAGCGCCGGCGACATCGCGCGGCGTTCCGAGACGGCCAAGAGGGATCGCGTCCTCCATGCTCCTGATGAACTCGGCGCCGCGCTGCTGCTTGACGGCTTCGGTCATGATGTTGCCAGGCTCGACGCCGTTGACGGTGATCCCGTAGGAGGAGAACTCGAGCGCCGCCGACCGGATAAAGCCGTTGATGCCGGCCTTCGTCGCGGAATAGTGGCCGTGGCCCGGGCTGGTCACGTGCGGGCCGGTGATCGACGAGGTGAACAGCATGCGTCCGTAGCGCTGTGATTTCATCGGCGGGAGCGCCGCCCTCGCCGCATTGAACGCGCCGCGCAGATTGACGGCCATCACCCGATCCCAGTCTGCAGGACTGGTGTTTTCGATCAGCTGCCACGGGAATATGCCGGCGTTCTGGACCATGATGTCGAGGCGGCCGTGGATGTCGACTGCGGTCGCCACCGCCGACTCGGCGTCCGCCATTTCCGAGATATCCGTCTTCACGAAGGTTGCGCCCAATTCCTCCGCTGTCGCTCGTCCCGCTTCCTCTTCCCTGTCGGCAAGCACGAGCTTCGCCCCTTCCGCCGCGAAACGCTCGGCTATGCCCCTGCCGATGCCGCGGGCGGCGCCGATGATCAACGCAACCCTGTCCTCGATACGTCCGGTCATTTTGTCCTCAGGCAAGCTTCTGGCGAATGGTCTGCTTCAGCGTGTCGAGCAGCACCGCGGCGAGAACCAGCAGCCCATGGATCACCTGGGTGAAATTGGACGGCAGGCCCATCAGATTGATGGCGGTGTTGATGGATGAGAGCAAGAGCACCCCCGCATACACGCCCGGCAGCGAGCCGACGCCGCCCTTCAGGCTGACACCTCCTATGACCACCGCGGCAAAGGCGTTGAAAAGCAGGCCCACGCCAAGATTGGCCGTGGCGCCCGAGGTGCGGACCACAAGCAGCCAGCCCGCGAGTCCGGCTATGGCGCCGGCCAGGACGAATGCGATGATCAGGTTGCGGGTGACCCTGATGCCGGCGCGAAACGTCGCCGTTTCGTTGCCCCCGATCATGATCAGGTGCCGACCGAACGGGGTCTTCGACATGACCAGCGAGAACACCGCGAAACAGGCAATGGCGATCCAGGCGGTGAGCGGGAGGCCGAGGAACCGCTGAATCCCGAACCAGCGGATGGCCGGGGCCAGGTCCTGCGCGGAGCGGCCGCCGGACACCGCCACGACGAGGCCGCGGACCCAGATATAGGCCGCCAGCGTGATGATGAAGGCGTTCATCTTCACCTTCACGATCAGAAATCCGTTGAGCAGCCCGATGAGACCGCCGACCGCGGTGGCGATCAGGATCGACACCGGCACCATCAGGATTTCCGGTTCCAGCCGGACGCCCATGCCGATGCCTGCCGAGCAGAACAGGATGCCGACCGCCATGGCCCCGAGTGCGGCGACTGACTCCACGGAGAGGTCCATGTGCCCGGAGATGACGACCAGGGCCAGCCCGATCGACATGACGCCGAGCACGCTGGACGCCTCGATGATGTTGGCGAAGATGCCGAGCTGGAAATAGTTCGGAATGAAAAGCGAAAAGACGGCCAGCACGAACAGCAGCATGAACCAGACGAGATTGTCCAGAACGAATTCCAGCGTTCGGCGGGCGCGGAGATTCATGGGTCGATCCGTGAGAGAGAGTGGCGGGAAGCCGGGGCGCCGGCTCCAATCGCCGTTCGCCCTCGATCTGGCTTCACGTCGTGGAGGCACCTTCTCCCGCAGGAGAAGGTGCGGCCGGCGTCAGCATCGACCCCGACGAAACGAGGCGGACGATCAGCGCTACTCCACCGGCTTTACCGTGTCCGACGGCGGCTTCAGGTTGCCCCAGAAGGCCGGGTTGTCCACATTGCTCTTGTCGATCGCCGCACCCGGGATCTTGATGTTCGGGCCCCAGGCCTCGACGGTCAGCACGCTCTTGAGGCCAAGCACGTCGTACTCGCCGGCCTTGATCTCCTGCTTGTTCACGACCTTGTCCATGAACATGGCAACCGCGGCCGCCTGCGCGTAGAGCGGCTGTTCGACTTCGACGTTCAGCCAGCCCTTGCGGATCAGGTCGAGACCGACCGGCGCACCGTTCGAACTCATCATCATGACATCGCCGGGCTTCTTGCCGGCGGATTCCAGCGAGGCGACGGCAGCGACGGAAAGATGCGCGGCATGGTTGAAGATGAGGTCAATGTCGGGGTTGGCGATCAGCTGGTCGGCAACGATCGTCCCGGCGTTGCTGGCCTCCCACTGCATCGCCGGGTGCGAAATGATCGTCACCTCCGGGAACTCCTTCATCTTCTCCTCGAAGCCTTTCTGGATGTCGAGCGTATAGGGGTCGCCCGGGTCGCCGAGCACCTGCAGGACCTTTCCCTTGACCGATCCGTGCTTCTCCGAAAGCAGTTTCTGGGCCTGTTCGGCGGCGACATGGCCGATCTCGATCGTGCCGGCGACCGAGGTGAAGTCGGAAGGCGTCGAGGTGATCTGCCGGTCGAACTGTACGACCGGTATGCCGGCAGCGCGCGCCGCCTCGATCGACGGCTTGAGCGCGTTGAAATCGACCGCCGCCAGGATGATCGCGGCCGGCTTGAGCGCGATGACGTCGTTCATCTGGCTCTGCTGCGCGTCTGTCTTGTTGTCGGCATTGAGCGTCTCCATCTCGTAGCCGACCTGTTTCAGGAACATCTCCAGCGCGCTGACCGAACCGGTCTGGAACTCGTCCAGCAGCGTGGGAACCATGTAGTAGACGGTGCCCTTGGACTGGGCAAAGGCCGGCGCCAGCGTGGCGACGGCCAGCCCCAGCACGGCGAAAACCGAAAGAAGTAGTCGCTTCATGTCGTTCGCTCCCGTTCAGCCGGACGAATGGTTTGCCCCTGTCGCTGCCGGTCCGGCACCGCAAGCGTTTCCCCGGTGATCATGCCGATCACCGCATCGGGGCTCGTTTCACTGGTCGGCACGTCGCCCGCAACGACGCCCTGGCGAATTACCACGATCCGGTCGGCGACCTGGAAGGCCTGCTGCATGATGTGGGTGATGATGACGACGCCGATGCCCTGTTTCGCCACCTGGCGGATCATGGCGAGGCCGCGCCGGGTCTGCTCGACGCCCAGCGCTGCGAACGGCTCGTCCAGGAGGACGAGCTTGCCACCCCAGTGGACGAACCGGTTGAGCTCGATGGCCTGGCGCTGGCCGCCGGACAGATGCTCGACCTTCGTGCGCAGTGACGGGATCCGGGTCCCGGCGTCGGCGAGCGCCTTCCCCGCCACCCGTTCCATTGCCGTCTCGTCGAGAACGGGCACGCCGAGCACCTTGCGCGTGATCTCGCGTCCCATGAAGAAATTCGCCACGACGTCGACATTGGTGCAGAGCGACAGGTCCTGATAGACCGTTTCGATGCCCGCCGCCTTGGCCTCCGCCGGAGTTTTGGCGAGGAACTCCCTGCCTTCGAAGAGCATGCGGCCGGAGGTCGGCTCCAGCCCGCCCGCGATGATCTTGACCAGCGTCGATTTTCCCGCCCCGTTGTCGCCGAGCAGAGCGACGACCTCACCCCTGCCGATCGAAAAGCTGATCCCCTTCAGCGCTTCGATCGCGCCGTATCTTCTGCTGATGTCATCCAGGACCAGCAGCGGTTCGCTCAACAGGCCATCCTCCCGCCGCCGGCATGTCACGGTGCGTTATCTCTACCGTACGTCGGCGCAGAAAGTGTCGCACCAAAATAATCGACGAGCGGGGGACAACTGCGCCACTGGGGAAATCCGCTACGTCAGTGTCCGGCGCTACCCCCGTCTGCGGATGCGGTCCCTGCCGAGCTCGGTCTCGTCCAGCAGCCCCATGCGCTTTGCATCGTAATAATAGCCGCTGGCGTAGAAGCGAACGGCACGATCCGTATCGCCCTGGGCCACCAGCCAGGCGCCGCGCAGATACTTGACGGCATATCTGAGGTTCGTCTCGGCATCGAGCAGCCCTCTGGCAGGCCCGTCGTAGCCCATGCCGCGCGCCGTTGCATGCCTGATCTGCATCAGCCCCCAATTGCCCTTGCTGTAGGCAGCGGGACGATAGTTGCTCTCCCGCCTGATGACCCGCCGAACCAGTGCCTCCGGAACGTCGTAGAGCGCGGCGTATTTGACGATGAGCCGGTCTAGGTTGGCGCGTTGGCCATCGGCGATGCCGCGATCGGCGTCGCCGCCATCGACGCTCGCCGCGCTTTCGTCCTGCGTTGCGAGCGCGGCCATGACGACGTCTTCCGAAGCGCCCGATCTGGCGAAGGCCGGCATGGGCATTGTTTCGGGCAGATCGGCAGACGTTCCGCCGGCATAGGAATAGCCGCCGCCCGCCGGTACGCCGTCGTCGAGCGTCGTCGAGGTGCAGCCGGCGGCGACGACGGCCATGAGGACTGCACAAAGCAGCGATGGTCTCGAGATTGCAGGCAACGCCCCGCTCCGGTCCGGTGGTTCCCCTTCCCCCCGACGGCCATCCTTATACAGCAGGGGCTTTCCCGGCAATCCTCCGGAAATGGTACAAGGAAGACGACTCGGCAGGTTCCGGCAAGAATCGGGTGGCGCAATCGGCTGGCTCATGCGAAAATGTTCCTGCTTTGTACCTGAGGACGACATGCAA
>JAJFMR010000409.1 GCA_020696915.1 Rhizobiaceae bacterium
GCATCGGCATACATCTTCTCGGGCTTCGCCTGTTCGACGAAAGCGTCCGGCAGCACCAGCGGCCGCACCTTCAGCCCGCTGTCGAGCAGGCCCTCACGCGCGAGAAAATGCAAGACATGGCTGGCGAAGCCGCCGATGGCGCCTTCCTCCACCGTCACCATGATCTCATGGGCGCGCGCGAGACGGCGGACCAGATCCCCGTCGAGCGGTCTGGCGAAGCGGGCATCCGCGACGGTGGTCGGGAGCCCGGCGGCGGCGAGCTCGTCCGCGGCGGCAAGGCAATCCTGCAGCCTGGTGCCGAAGGAGAGCAGCGCCACCTTGGTGCCTTCGCGAAGAATGCGTCCCTTGCCGATCTCGAGGGCAGCGCCCCGCTCGGGCATCTCGACCCCGACGCCGTTGCCGCGCGGATAGCGGAAGGCGATGGGTCCCTCGTCGTAAAGGGCCGACGTGCGCACCATGTGGCAGAGCTCGGCCTCGTCGGCCGCCGCCATCACCACGAAGCCGGGCAGCGTCGCCAGGAAGGTCGTGTCGAAGGCGCCGCAGTGCGTCGGACCATCGGCGCCGACGAAGCCGGCGCGGTCGATCGGAAAGCGGACCGGCAGCTTCTGGATGGCGACGTCATGCACGATCTGGTCGTAGGCCCGCTGCAGGAACGTCGAATAAATGGCCGCGAAGGGCTTGAGCCCTTCCGCCGCAAGGCCTGCCGCAAAGGTCACCGCGTGCTGCTCGGCTATGCCGACGTCGAAGGTGCGGGAGGGGAAGGCTTCGCCGAACAGGTCAAGGCCGGTGCCTGACGGCATCGCCGCGGTGATGGCGACGATGCGTTCGTCCTCGCGGGCTTCCTTGATCAGGCTCTCGGCAAATACCCTGGTGTAGCTCGGAGCATTGGGGGCGGGCGCGGCCTGCGCGCCGGTGATGACGTCGAACTTGCCGACGCCGTGATACTTGTCGGAAGCGGCCTCGGCGGGGGCGTAGCCCTTGCCCTTCTGGGTGACGACATGGACGAGCACCGGCCCGTCGACATGGTCGCGAACGTTCCTCAGAACCGGAACGAGGTGTTCGAGATTGTGTCCGTCGATCGGACCGATGTGGTAGAAGCCCATCTCCTCGAACAGCGTGCCGCCGGTGACGTAGCCGCGCGCGTGCTCGACGGCACGGGTAATCGCCCGGTCCATGCGCTTGCCGAGCGTCGAGGTGAGCTTCTTGCCGATGTCGCGCAGGCCGAGATAGGCGCGGCCCGAAGCGAGCCGCGCCAGATAGGCGCTCATGGCGCCGGTCGGCGGCGCGATCGACATGTCGTTGTCGTTCAGGATGACGATCAGGCGGGCGTCGAGCGCGCCGGCATTGTTCAGGGCCTCGTAGGCCATGCCGGCCGACATGGCGCCGTCGCCGATCACGGCGATGACATTGTTGCTGCGACCCTGGAGATCGCGGGCAACCGCCATGCCGAGCCCTGCCGAGATCGACGTCGAGGAATGCGCCGCCCCGAAAGGATCGTACTCGCTCTCGCTGCGCTTCGTGAAGCCGGAGAGGCCGCCTTCGGCCCGCAGCGTGCGGATGCGGCTCCGCCGCCCGGTCAGGATCTTGTGAGGATAAGCCTGGTGGCCGACATCCCAGATCAGCCGGTCGGCCGGCGTGTCGAAGACGTGGTGAAGCGCGATGGTGAGCTCCACGACGCCAAGACCCGCTCCGAGGTGTCCGCCGGTATGCGAGACGGCGTCGATCAGTTCGGCGCGGAGTTCCTCGGCCAGCCTGGGAAGGTCGGATTCCGGCAGCGCCCGCAGGTCGGCGGGCACATGGACCTGGTCCAGAAGCGGCGTTTCGGTTTTGCGGTTCACAGGTCTTCCAGGTCCCCGGCTCGCGGATCCTTCCGCAAATAGGCCCATGGCGGGCGGTTGTAAATGTGCGGGAATGCCGCGTCGGAAATCCGCCGGGGGCACGCTGTCATCGCGGTCCCGGCGACGATGCCGAAGCGGCCGGATCTCCGATCTTCCCTGGCGTTCCCGATCCGCTCCCTGGAGGAGGACGCGAAGCTCCACCGGATACAAGGTTTTCGAGGTGAGCGAGGCGTCCCCGGAGAGCGCCAGCTGAGGCTCCAGCGGACTGGTCAGGCAAAGCGGACCGCCGCCCTCGCGCGCGCCTTGGCAGCTTCCTCCTCCCGGTTGCGGGGGCGGCCCGATGTCTCCATCGAGTCCAGAAGCTCGCGGGCGGCCGCCGCGATCCGCTCCACGGCGTGGTTGAAGGCCTCCTCGTTGCGCTGCGCCGGCCTGGTGGTGCCGGAGAGCTTGCGCACGAATTGCAGCGCGGCGTCGCGGACCTCGTCATCGGTCGCGGGCGGGTCGAAATTGAACAATGTCCTGATGTTTCTGCACATGACTGCAAACTCCTTTCCGGCGCCGCCTATTCGCCGTCGAGCGGTTCGGTCGCCACCGGCTTTCCGTCCCGCGTCAGGCGGATCTTCTCGACCTTGTCCTCGGCGGCCTTGAGCAGCCGGTCGCAATGCGCCTTCAGCGCTTCGCCGCGCTCGTAGATCCTGATGGACTGGTCGAGAGGCACGTCGCCGCGCTCCAGATCGTCGACTATTCGCTCCAGGGCGTCGAGCGCCTGCTCGAAGCTCATCGCCTTGATGTCCCCGTTCGCCTCCTCGGCCATTTCCTATCCCTTCATCAGGCGCCCGACATGGGCGGCCACCGAAAATGACAGTCCCTGCAGATCGTAGCCGCCCTCGAGCAGGCTGACGAGCCTGCCTCCGGCATGGCGGTCGGCACGCGCCATGAGTTGCCCGGTCGCCCAGTCGAAATCGTCCTCGGTCAGGTTGATCTCGGCCAGCGGATCGCGGTGATGTGCATCGAAGCCGGCTGAAATGATGATCAGGTCCGGCTCGAACGCATCGACCGCCGGCAGGACGCGGCTCCGGAAGGCCTCGCGAAACATGTCGCTGCCGGTGGCCGGCGACAGCGGCGCGTTGACGATATTGCCGGCGCCCGTCTCACCCGTCGCGCCGGTGCCGGGGTAAAGCGGCATCTGGTGCGTCGAGCAGTAGAGCACGGACGTATCGTCCCAGAAGATGTCCTGGGTGCCGTTGCCGTGATGCACGTCCCAGTCGACGATGGCCACGCGCTCGGCGCCGTGCGCCGTCTGCGCATGGCGCGCCGCGATGGCCGCATTGTTGAACAGGCAGAAGCCCATCGCCGTCGTCTTCTCGGCATGATGACCGGGCGGACGCGATGCCACGAAGACGTTGGCGGCGGCACCGGAAAACACGTCGTCGACCGCTGCATTGGCGGCGCCGACTGCCGTCAGCGCCGTCATCGCCGCCTGCCAGCTCTTCGGGCTGACCGACGTGTCGCCATCCACCCGCGCAATTCCCCTGTCGGGGATTGTCTCGCGGATGCTGTCCACGAAGGATTGCGGGTGGGCGAGCAGAATGACCGCCGGATCGGCCTCGGGCGCCTCGATGCGCTGAAGGCCGGCGAAGCGCTCGTCCTCGAGCACCCGCTGGATGGCGCGCAGCCGGTCGGGACGTTCCGGGTGGCCTTGCGGCGTCAGATGCTCGAGATAGATCGGGTGCGAGTAGAGCCTGGTGACCATGCCCCGATATAGGCGCAGGCTGCTGTTTTGGCCATGGCGTCGACCGTTGATGGGCCGCTTTCGGCCGTTTTCCGGGGCGCGCCCGGACGACGCCGGGCTATCTCGTTCCGCCGGTGGGAGATCAATCGGCGCTCACGCAATAGTGTCGGCCCGGGCCTCGATCGCGCCGCGCTTTGCCCGGTAAAAGAGCCGATGAGAATTCCCGCCATGCTGGTCAGGCTCTTTGCGGCCGCACTCTTCGTCGCGGCCGCCGCCGGGGCGGAGGCGGCCGCCGAGCCGCCCCGATCCGGCCACCCGGTGTTCGACCAGGCGGTCCGACTGGTCTTCGACCGGTTCTATGATTCCGGGGCGCTCGACGACTTCGTCAAGGCCGTGCGCCGCGAAGTCGAGGACAGAGAGGCGCCGCTCGGCAAATCCAGCCCCGACGGGCGCGTCGACGCGGCGATCGACCGCGTGCTCGCCAGCCTCGGCGTCTCGCATACCGGACGCTTCGAGGCGGATACCATCGCCTATTTCGAGATTGCCGACGTGTTCCGCTTCGCGATCCGGGACGACATGCGGCGGCTGTTCCCGCCTCGGGGCGAAGTCGGCTATCCCGGGATCGGCATGGTCGTTCGACCGGATTCGGGAAAGCTCTTCGTCAGCGACGTCTATGACGGTTCGTCCGCCGCGCGGGCCGGCATGCTCGT
>JAJFMR010000410.1 GCA_020696915.1 Rhizobiaceae bacterium
GGCAGCGCCGTCACGAGCCCCGCAAACACGGCGCGCCTGAGGTTTCCCGATCGTGCGAACGACGAGCTAGGCCACCACATTGACGATCCTCTGCGGCACCACGATCACCTTGCGCGGCTTTCGGCCCTCGAGCGCTTTCTGCACGAAATCGAGATCCAGCGCTGCCCTCTCGACCTCACCTTGATCTGCGTCGCGCGCGATTGTCAAATCGCCTCGCTTCTTTCCATTTACCTGAACCGGCAGGGTTATCTGGGTGTCGACGACCAGCGCCGGATCGTATTGCGGCCATGGCGACTCGGCGACCATGCGCCGGCCGCCCAGGGTCGCGTGACACTCCTCTGCGAGGTGGGGCATGAACGGCGCGAGAAGGTGGGTCAGGATCGAAACCGCCTCGCGGCAGGCCGCCTTCATCGCCGGGTCGGCATCCTCGATATCGCCGATCGGCCCGGTCAGCACGTTGGTCAGCTCGTAGATCCTGGCGATCGCCCGGTTGAAGGCGAGTTTCTCGATGTCCTCGCCGACTGCCTTGAGGGCTTTGTGCGCCGCCCTGGAGACGGCACCGGCACCACCGGAAGCGGCCGGCTGCGGAACGGTCTCGCCGAGCGCCCGGGCAGCGCCCGAGACCAGCCGCCAGACGCGCTGCAGGAAGCGGTGCGCGCCGGCCGCACCCTCGTCCGTCCACTCCACGTCGCGCTCCGGCGGCGAGTCGGAGAGCATGAACCATCTTGCCGTGTCGGCGCCGTAGCCGTCCGTTATCTCCTCGGGGCTGACCGTGTTCCGCTTGGATTTGGACATCTTTTCAAGGGTGCCGATCTCGGCGGGACGGCCGGTGGCGATCTCCACCGCGCGCCGCCCGGCGCCGTCCGTTTCGATGCGCACTTCCGTGGGCTGCAGCCAATGGCCGTCGGCGGACCGATAGGTCTCGTGCACCACCATTCCCTGCGTGAACAATCCACGGAACGGTTCATCCAGATCCAGATGCCCGGTTGCGCGCATGCCGCGCACGAAGAAGCGCGAGTAGAGAAGATGCAGGATGGCGTGCTCGATACCGCCTATGTACTGGTCGACCGGAAGCCAGTCGCTGG
Source organism: Rhizobiaceae bacterium (assembly GCA_020696915.1). Taxonomy (GTDB): domain Bacteria; phylum Pseudomonadota; class Alphaproteobacteria; order Rhizobiales; family Rhizobiaceae; genus JAJFMR01. The sequence continues at coordinate 1,086 of JAJFMR010000410.1, forward strand.
CGGCCGCGGGATCGGTCGGCCGGTCTTCCCATGGCGCCGTGAAGCGGGCGAAGTACCAGGAGGAATCAACGAACGTGTCCATCGTGTCGGTCTCGCGCCGCGCCGGCTTGCCGCACTTCGGGCAGGCGACATGGCGCCACGTCGGATGACGGTCGAGCGGATTGCCGGGCCGGTCGAAATCGATGTCGTCCGGCAGCTTGACGGGCAGGTCGGCTTTTGGCACCGGGACGACGCCGCACGCGTCGCAGTGGACCATGGGGATCGGGCAGCCCCAGTAGCGCTGCCGTGAAACGCCCCAGTCTCGCAGCCTGAAATTGACCTTGCGCTCGGCCATGGGGCGATTGCCGACGGCCACGACCGAGAGCCGCCGCGCAACTTCCTCGAACGCTTGCTTCGGCTGCATGCCGTCGAGGAAGCGCGAGTTGATCATGACGCCGTCGTCGACATAGGCCTCTTCGGTGATCTGGAAGGTCGCTGGATCCTCTCCCTCGGGCATCACCACCGGAATGACGGGCAGGCCGTATTTGTTGGCGAAGTCGAGATCCCGCTGGTCGCCGGACGGGCAGCCGAAGATGGCCCCGGTCCCGTACTCCATGAGCACGAAGTTCGCGACATAGACGGGCAGCGCCCAGTGCGGATCGAACGGATGCACGACGCGGATGCCGGTATCGAAACCCTTCTTCTCGGCGGTCTCCAGCGCGGCGGCCGACGTGCCCTGCCGGCGAATCCCGTCGATGAAGGCGGCAAGCGCCGGGTTCTCGGCGGCGGCCTTGCGGGCCAGCGGGTGATCGCCGGCGATCGCCATGAAGGAGGCGCCGAAGATGGTGTCGGGCCGCGTCGTGTAGACTTCGAGTTCGCTTTCCCCCGCCGGAGCGGTCGACTGTTCCAGCGGCCAGCGGATCAACAGGCCCTCGGAGCGCCCGATCCAGTTCTGCTGCATGATGCGGACCTTTTCCGGCCACTCGGGCAGCCGGTCCAGCGCATCGAGGAGATCCTGCGAGAAATCGGTGATCCTGAAGAACCATTGGGTCAGCTCGCGCTGCTCGACCAGCGCGCCCGAGCGCCAGCCGCGCCCGTCGATGACCTGCTCGTTGGCGAGCACCGTCATGTCCTCCGGATCCCAGTTCACCTTGGAGGTCTTGCGGGTGACGAGGCCCTTCTCGGCGAAGTCCAGGAACAGCATCTGCTGGCGGTGATAATAGTCGACGTCGCAGGTCGCGAATTCCCGGCTCCAGTCGATCGACAGTCCCATTACCTTGAGCTGCGCCCGCATGGCTGCGATGTTTCCGTAGGTCCAGTCGCGGGGGTGGACCTTGTTCTGCATCGCCGCGTTCTCGGCTGGCATGCCGAAGGCGTCCCAACCCATCGGATGCAGCACGTTGAAGCCTTTTGCCCGCTTGTAGCGGGCCACCACGTCGCCCATCGTGTAGTTGCGCGTATGGCCGATGTGGATGCGGCCGGACGGATACGGGAACATTTCCAGCACGTAGTATTTCGGGCGCGGATCATCGTTCCTGGCCTCGAAGAGTTTTGCCGAGTCCCAGGCTTTCTGCCATCGGGGTTCGGCGGCGCGCGGATTGTATCGTTCGGTTGCCATGACCGGATTTTCACTTAAAAGACGCTGCAAGACCGCAGCCCGCCGGCCGGACGGCCCGAGGCGCACGGTCCGGGGTCTTCACCACGCTTTGCGGGACCCGTCAACCACATGGCGGAGCGTGCAGGGGATCGGCAGCGGGGATCGGGCATGGAATCGTCGGTCGCAAACCTGGGACTGGTCAGGGACAGGGTGGCCGCCGCGCTTGCCGAGGCGAAGCGGCCGCCCGGTTCCGTGACGCTGGTTGCCGTGGCAAAAACCTTTTCCGCCGATGAGATCCGCCCTGTCCTCGACGCCGGGCAGCGGGTCTTCGGAGAAAACCGCGTGCAGGAGGCGCTCGCAAAATGGCCCGTCCTGAAAGCCGAGTTCCCCGACGTCGAGTTGCGGCTGATCGGCCCGCTGCAGTCGAACAAGGCGCGGGACGCGGTGGAGCTGTTCGACGTGATCGAAACTGTCGATCGCGAGAAGATCGCAGCGTCACTTGCCGTGGAGATCGCACGGCAGGGCAAGTCGCCGCTTCTCTACGTGCAGGTCAATACCGGGTCCGAACCGCAAAAGGCGGGCGTCCCGCCCCGCGATGCAACCGCGTTCGTGGAACGATGCCGCACCCGTCACGGGCTGGCGGTCC
>JAJFMR010000411.1 GCA_020696915.1 Rhizobiaceae bacterium
CAGGGAACCTCGATGGCCCGGCCAAGCCACGACAGACCCTGCCTGGCAAAATCGAACATGGCGTCGCGGCCGTGCGACTCATCGAGCAGCATGCCATAACCCTCGAGGCCCTTCGCGACGCGTGCCGCTGACTTCACGGCGAGCACCTTGAACCCGGCGATGCGCGAGATATCCGCGCCGGCCTTCGCCGCCGCCGACTCGAGCTGCGAGCGATGGTCGCAGGCGAACGCCATCAGGCCCGGCAGGCGGCGCCGCCGCGTCGTCGCCCAGTGGACGTGGTTGATCGTCTCGTCCTTGCGCAGCGCGCGGTGCCGGCTGCCATTCTGCAGGAAGAACTGCAGCTCTTCCCATGTCGGATATTCGGGGGCGCAGAGCAGCCTCGACACGGCGACGGCCCCGCAGGCATTGGCCCAGGTGGCGGCGGTGGCGAGGCTCTCGCCGCCCAGCCAGCCGCGCAAAAAACCCGACATGAAGGCATCGCCTGCGCCGAGCACGTTGTAGACTTCTATCGGGAAACCGCTGCCGACGATCCCGTCTTCGAGATCGTCGCTGATCGGCCCGTCATAGACGATGCAGCCGCCGGCGCCGCGCTTCAGCACGACCGTTGCGGACGACACCGCGCGTATGGCCTGCAGCGCGCCGCGCACGTCGTCGGCGCCGGAGGCGATCATGATCTCCTCCTCGGTGCCGACGATCAGGTCGCAGTCCGGCAGCACGGTCTTCAGCTTCTCGGACACCGCCGTCGACTTGACGTAGCGCTCGAAGCCGGCAGCATGGCCGGCGAGCCCCCAGAGATTCGGCCGGTAGTCGATGTCGAAGACCACGAGGCCGCCCGACTGCCTGGCGATGCGGATGGCCTTGCGCTGCGCCCGCGCGCTGTGGTCCCGGGAAAAATGCGTGCCGGTAACGACGATCGAACGCGCCGAGGCGATGAAGGCCTCCTCGACATCCGCCTCGGAGAGCGCCATGTCCGCGCAATCGGTGCGATAGAAGATCATCGGCGAGACGCCTTCCTCCTCGACGGCGAGGAGGACCAGTGCCGTCAGCCGTTCGCGGTCGGTGGTGATTCCCCGGGTGTCGACGCCCTCGCGGACCAGCTGCTCGCGTATGAAGCGCCCCATCTGCTCGTCGCCGACTTTCGTCAGCAGCCCAGACTTCAGACCGAGACGGGCGGTCCCGACCGCGATGTTGGCCGGACAGCCGCCTACCGATTTGGCGAAGGAAGCAATGTCTTCGAGCCGCGAGCCGATCTGTTGCCCATAGAGATCGACCGAGGACCTGCCGATGGTGATGACGTCGAGCTGCTTGGCATCTTCTGCGGTCATGGCAACCTCTCCGTCTGCCGATCTGCCGCCGCGGGCCGGGATTCGCGGGCAGGATGAAACACAAATTCCATTTGACAGTCAACGTGGAATATTTATTCTATTTGAGTTTGTCATCCGGGGACGGAAATCATGCTTTCGATCGGGCTCTTCGGGGCTGGCCGGATCGGCCAGATTCACGGTAGAAACCTCGCCGCATCGCCGCGCGCCAGGCTGGCGGCGATCGCCGATCCCTTTCCGGACGCCGCCGCCGCGCTGTCGGCGGCGACCGGAGCGGCGGTGCGCGAGGCCGATGAGATTCTTGCCGACCGGTCGATCGATGCGGTGTTGATCGGCACGCCTACCGACACGCATGCGGATTTCATCGACAGGGCTGCCGCGGCCGGCAAGGCGGTGTTTTGCGAAAAGCCGGTCGATCTCAGTTCCGAGCGCATCAGGCAGACCCTGGCGCGGGTCGACAAGGCCGGCATTCCGCTGATGATCGGCTTCAACCGCCGCTTCGATCCCAATTTTGCGGCGCTGAGGCGCCGGCTTGCGGATGGCGCGGCGGGGGATGTCGAGTTGGTCACCATCCTGTCCCGGGATCCGGCGCCGCCGCCCCTCTCCTATATTGCGCATTCGGGCGGACTGTTCCGCGACATGATGATCCACGATTTCGACATGGCTCGATTTCTGCTCGGCGAGGACGCCGTGGAAATCTACGCCGTTGGTTCCGCGCTGGTCGACCCAGCGATCGGCGAAGCCGGCGACGTCGACACCGCCGCCGTCGTGGTCAGGACGGCGAGCGGAAAAATCTGCCAGATCTCGAACTCGCGGCGCGCCACCTATGGCTACGACCAGCGCATCGAGGTGCATGGCTCGAAGGGCCTGCTTTCGGCGGGCAACGTGCACGAGACGACGGTGCTGTTTGCAGGAGCAAAGGGGGTCGTCGCCGACCCGGTCCAGAACTTTTTCCTGGAGCGCTACGCGTCTGCCTACCGGCACGAGATCGAGGCCTTCATCGACGCCGTCGAAGGCGGCACGAAACCGTCTCCGGATGGGGCCGACGGGTTGCAGGCGCAGCTGATGGCGGATGCCGCCACGGTCTCGCGCGAAACCGGCCAGCCGGTCAGGATCGGCTGACGAACCACCGGCTCCGCGCAGGCGGGGCGAACCAGCGGGGAAAGAAAGATGCTCGATCCGTCGTCGTTGCAACTGGCATCGCTCGGCGGCAAGGTCGCCGTCGTCACCGGCTCCACGCAGGGCCTCGGGGAGGCGATCTGCCGCCTATTCGCCCAGCGCGGCATTGCGGGCCTCGTCGTCATCGGACGCAACGGCGACAAGGGAGAAAGGGTCAGGGCTTCGCTCGAGGCAAGCGGCGCCAGGACAATCTTCGTGGCCGCCGACCTCGCCCGCATGGAGGACACGCGGCGCGTCATCGCCGAGGCGGACAAGGCGTTCGGCCGAGTCGACATATTGGTGAATTCGGCGGGCATCACCGATCGCGGCACGATCTGGGACACCAGCCCGGAACTGTTCGACGATATGTGTGCGGTGAACGTCCGCGCTCCGGTCTTCCTGATGCAGGACGCACTGAAGATCATGAAGCGCGAGAAGATCGAGGGTTCGATCGTCAACATCATCTCGATGTCGGGGCATGGCGGGCAAAGCTTCATCACCGCCTATTCGTCCTCCAAGGGCGCGCTGATCACGTTGACCAGGAACGTCGCCTATTCGGTGATGAATCATCGCATCAGGGTGAACGGGCTGACCATCGGCTGGATGGACACGCCCGGCGAGGACCGCATCATGAAGACCTATCATGACGCGAAGCCGGACTGGCTGGAGGAGGCCGAAAAAGGCCGGCCTTTCGGGCGCCTGCTGAAGCCCGACGAGGTGGCGCGCGCCGTGGCCTTTCTGGCGAGCGCCGAAAGCGGCCTGGTCACCGGCTCGATCATCGATTTCGACCAGCAGGTCCGCGGCGCCGGAGATTCGACGGTCCC
>JAJFMR010000412.1 GCA_020696915.1 Rhizobiaceae bacterium
AAGCCCAGCCAGTTGCCTTGCGCCGAAAGCAGTTTGATCTGCTCGGCGAGCGCCAGGTAGATGTCGCGCTGAATTTCGACGAGCGGTTGCAGCATGGAGTCATCGGACGAGACGAAAGAAGCAATGCGGGCACCCCTCGCAAGGCGATGGGCCGAGACTGCGGCCCCGGCAAGATGGCCAACGCCAACCAACTCCACATTGTGAAAATGTCGTCACGGTGTTGTGCCTGTCACTCGGGTTTCGGCCGCGTGTCGCGTTCACTCCGAACAGCGACTGACATGCCCGCCTTCGAGGTATGCTTCCGGAAGAGGAGGTTGGCGCCGTGATTTCCCGCTGGGTTTGCTGCAAGTACCTGGGAGAGCCACATCATCCGATCAGCTTCGCCGTCGCCGCTGCCAGCGCAGCGTAGCGTCCCGCCTTGGCAATGGCGACCAGCGCCAGAAAGCTCCAGAGCGGCTCCCTGAGGACACCGGCGGCGACGGTGAGCGCGTCGCCGCCGATCGGCGCCCAGGAAAGCAAAAGGCTCCAGCGGCCCCACTTCCGGTACCATCGGGAGGCCCTGTCGAGCGCCGCAGCAGAGACCGGGAACCAGCCGCGGTCCCGGTAACGCTCCACGCAGCGTCCCAGCGCCCAGTTCACCACCGCGCCCAGCGTGTTGCCGATGCCTGCGACGGTGACCAGGAGGAGGACTGGATAGCCCGCCACCTGCAAGCCGACCAGTGCGGTCTCCGACTGTGCGGGGAGGACCGTCGCCGCCAGGAAGGCGATGGCGAAGAGACCGCCAAGCGCGCCGAATCCTTCCACGCCCCGGTCAGCCTTTCGTGGGCCACGCCGCATGCAGATCGTCGATAACGACGGCGTGGACATGGCGGCCGTGCCTTGTCTCCGCGAGATGCGGATGGTTGGCCGGAAGGTCGTCGTGGCGGTGCTCGATGAGATCCGGGTCCTCGGCTGGCCAGACGGGGAGCGCGATCGCTATCGCGAGCACGGCAAGGAGCGCGAGAATGCCGGCTGTCACGGGCAAGCCGAGTGCCGCTCCCGCCCATCCTGCGAGCGGATAGGCGATCAGCCAGCAGGCGTGCGAAAGGGCGAATTGGGCCGCGAAGAGCGCGGGGCGGTCTCCCGGGTGCGAAGAGCGGCGCAGGAGGCGGCCAGAGGGGGTTTGCGCCATCGAGTAGCCGAGCCCCAGCGCGAACCAGAGCAGCAGCAGCCATCCATAGGAGGGCAGCGCTGCGGCGGCGAGCGTGCCGGCCGCCAGCAGCGCCGCGCCGCCGAGCATGGCCGTGCGATCCGAGAGCATTTCCAGCAGCGATGGCATCGCCAGCGCCGCTGCCATCGACCCGGCACCGAATGCCGCCAGGGCGATGGCCATTGCCTGCTGATCGAGCCCGAAGCCGGCTTGCACGTAGACGACGGTGTTGACGATCACGAGCGCCCCCGCCGAAGCAACGGCGAGGTTTATGGCGAGGAGCCCGCGCAGCCCCGGCGTCGCAAGATAGATGCGGACGCCACGCGTCGTCCGGTCGTAGATGCCGCGCGGCATCGACGCCTTCGGGCTGGGCAGGATGACTGAAACCACCAGCGCAGCCGATGCCAGGAAGCCCACGACCGTTCCCACGAACAGCCCATGGAAAGAGATGACGGTGAGCAGCGCGGCCGCCAGCATTGGACTGACGACGCTTTCGAGGTCGTAGGCAAGCCGGGAGAGAGACAGTGCCCTCGTGTACTCCTTCTCCTCCGGAAGAATGTCGGGGATGGTCGCCTGAAACGTCGGCGTAAAGGCCGCCGACGCGGACTGAAGCACGAAGATCAGTGCATAGACCTGCCAGATTTCGGTCACGAAAGGCAGCAGGATCGCCACCCCGGCGCGCATGAGGTCGAGGGCGACAAGCATCGCCCGTCGCGGCAGGCGCTCCGCGAAGGCGGAGGCGATCGGCGCGACGCCCACATAGGCGATCATCTTGATGGCCAGAGCAGTGCCGAGCACGGCTCCCGCCTTCGCGCCCGCGAGCTCGAAGGCGAGCAGGCCGAGCGCGACCGTCAGCAACCCGGTACCCACAAGCGCAATGACCTGCGCGAGGAACAGATGGCGGTAGGTGCGGTTTGCGAGAACGTGCAGCAAGACGGCGATCCTTCAATAATGCGGGAAGGAATGCACCGCTAAAGGTACTTGGTGATTTCCTTGAACTCGTCGACGGAGCAGCAGCGCTCCCTGGGCAGCGGGCCGACCGCCTCTTCGAGGCAGTGGTCGAGGTGATCCTGGATCAGTGTCCGCTTGGCCTGGCCCACCGCCTTCTCGACGGCGTGGAGCTGCTGCGCGATGTCGAGGCAGGGCCGGCCGCCCTCGATCATGGCGATCACGCCGCGTATATGGCCTTCGGCTCGTCGCAACCGCTCGAGGGTGTCCGGATGGGAAGCGTGCTCGGGCATGGCGCTTGCTATCCCCCCGGAGGGGATGTGGTCAAGCGAATGCCGGCGCTGCCCGCGGCAGAGAGCCGCGGCCGACGTTGTCAATCGATTGCAGGCGCGGATCACCGCAGCGACAATTCCGGCCGAACTCGCGTCGCCGGAATCAGATGCGTCGTGAGATCGCCACGTACCGGCCGACCCCACTCGGACGGGATTTTGCGACTCGGCTGATGCACCTATGCCGCGGCGCCGAGACTCCGGTCGCACGGACGCACCCGCACGTCATGGCCTGATCACGATCAACGTCTTGTCGAGCCCCTCCTGACTGACGAGGTTGAACAGCACCGCCGCATGCTTTGGGGCGAGGCGGACGCAGCCGGCGGACGCCGGGCTGCCGAGCCGGCCGGTCTGATAGGTGCCGTGGACGGCGTAGTCGCCGTCATAGAAGACGGACCACGGCATGGGCGCGTCGTCGTAAAGGCTCGACCGGTGGTTGCGGGAAAGCCATTTGGCGGTCCACACGCCGGTCGGCGTTTCCTTGCCGATGCGGGCCGTCGAGACCGGCCACTCGGCAACGATCCGGCCGCGGTGGACCAGGGTCATGCTCTGGCTCGACAGATGAACCTCGGCACGGACGGCTGCGGTGGCAAGGAGTTCGGGGCTGACGTCGAAGACCGGGAAAGAGCCAAATCCGGGACGAAGCGGGCTCCATATGCCCCGCTTCTCCTCGCGGGCAGTCTTCTCGGCATCGGCGTAGCCGGGTCCATCGGACCTCGCCCAGCCCTGGGCGACAATCCATTCTCCGATGTCCCTGCCGGCGACGCTGCAGTGCGCCACGCCGTCGGCCGGACCGGCCGTCTCCGGCATCCGGCACTCGACGGAGCGGCGGCG
>JAJFMR010000053.1 GCA_020696915.1 Rhizobiaceae bacterium
GTCATGTCCCGCCAGCCGGCGCTTTCGATGACAAGACCATGGTCTGCGGCGACCTCTCGACAGGCCTCGAGCATAGGGGACTGAATTTGTTCGCAGGCCGAAAGCGTAAGTCGGGCCGATAATTTCCCGGTCATTGCTCGCCTCCCCTCCGCTCCTCCCGGTGAAAACATCGCTGCCGGGGTTCGCCAGGTCCGGGCCTTGGCCGGACGGATGCGCAGCTTGTGAAACGCCCCTCAGCTTTCTTTTTCAGCCTCCTCGGCGCCCGGCACTGGCTCGGGTGCAGATTCGGCGGAGGAAGGCCTTGCCGGGCCGCCCCTGGCGACGCCGACCATGGCTGGGCGCAGCACCCGTTCGCCGATCGAATAGCCGGGCTGCACGACCTGGACCACGGTTCCGGCCGCCACGTCCGGGTTGGGCACTTCGAACATGGCCTGATGGAAGTTCGGGTCGAATTTCTCGCCTTCCGGCGCCAGCTTCCGAACGCCGTGACGCTCCAGCGCCGACAGCATGGCGCGCTCGGTGATCTCCACACCGTCTATCAGCGCCTTGAAACCGGCATCGCCGGCGGCCCGCGCCTCGGCGGGAATGGCCTGCAGCGCCCGCCCGAGGTCGTCCGACACCGCGAGCATGTCGCGGGCGAAGGCGGCGATCGCGTAGCTGCGCGCATCGTGGACATCGCGGGCGGTGCGGCGACGCAAATTCTCCATGTCGGCGGCGGCCCGCAACGCGCGGTCCTTCAGCTCCTCGTTCTCCTTGAGCACCCTGAGCAATGTCTCGTAATCGGCCTCGGCAGTGTTCTCGGCACTTGCAGCCTCCAACTCTTCGGCCTGCTCGCCCAGCGGCACATCGTCGTCTCTTGGGTGATCGCTCATTCGGTCTTTTCCGTATTCCAAGGGTCTCGGGATTGCGCCGGATATCGAGCTTCAGGGCACAAAAATCAAGTGCGGAGCCCGCGACGACACCGGAGTTCGCGAACCACGGCTCGCCCCGGTGGAGTTCTTCGAAGTTAATTCAAACTTTACCGTCTTGGGATGTGCTTGCCTGACCCAGGGGCGTTTTCCGGAACCATATCGATGCGCAAAGGTTTTTCACGCAAGAACAGGTCCGAAAACTTGAAGAAGATGACCCGCCACGACGCACATAGACCGGCGCCGCTCGCTGCTGAAATCCGCCGTCAACTCGGCTCGCCGGGGGTGACGCGGTATCTGTCGTCCCTGCCGACCTTCGCGGTCGACGCCGGGATGCCGGAATCGTTGCGCGATCTCCTGAGCGAGTTGCAGCGGGCCGAAGCGCATCGGCGTGGCAGCGGCAGCGCTCGGGGCTGACCGGCCGTAAGTACACTATTTCGGCCTTTTCAGGGCAGGCGAGTCCGCCGCCAGGAGAATTTGCCGGGCAGCAAGGCCGGTATGGCTGCCGGCTGGTAGTGGAAGGGGATGCCACCCGTTTTCCCCCTCTGCAGGCGTGCGAGGAGCACCGGGTGCGACACTTCGAATTCGTCGAAGCCGAGGCGAAGCATATGCGGTAGCTGGTCGATCAACACCTGGCCCGTTGCGCGCACCGCGCCTTCGAACGCATGCCGGTTGCGCAGCAATGCTGCTTTCGAAAAGGACCGGCCGTCGTTGAAGGCAGGAAATGCGAGCGCCACCAGGGAAAGGTCGCCGAGCAGCCCGGCAATGCCATCGAGCGGCTCGCCGGGCAGGAGATGCACGCCGAGCCGCTTCGCTGACGATCTGCGCAACTCTGGATCCAGGGCGACGACCGCCCTCGCGGGCAGGATGAATCGGCCCTCGCCCATGAGCGCATCGGCGTCATCGGCATGTGTCCACTCGTCATCGCGAAACCCCTCGGGGGTCCACAGGCGGACGGGACGCGCGAGAGCCGGTCCCGTCATCGGGTCAGGCGTTTTCCCCTCAGGCGGCGCGGAATTCGCCAGCATAGAGGGCCTCCTTGAACGGTTCGGCGCCGACCCGTCGATAGGCATCGATGAACTTCTCGCCGCGGTCGAGGCGGATGCGCAGGTACGTCTCGACGATCGTTTCCACAGCATCGGTGATCTCGTCGGGACCGAAGCCGCGGCCGAGGACTTCGCCCAGCGAGGTATCTTCGTCCGCGGAACCGCCAAGCATCACCTGATAGAGTTCGGCGCCCTTCTTCTCGACCCCCAGGATGCCGATATGGCCGACATGGTGGTGGCCGCAGGCATTGATGCAGCCAGAAATCTTCAGCTTCAGCTCGCCGATGTCCTTCTGACGCTCGAGCGATCCGAAGCGCCGGGACAAGGACTGCGCGACGCCGATCGAGCGGGCATTGGCCAGCGCGCAATAATCGAGGCCGGGACAGGCGATGATGTCGGTGATCAGGTTGGCGTTGGGGGTTGCAAGCCCGATCTCGACCAGCCCGTCATGCACGGCCTTGAGGTCGGCACGCGCGACATGCGGCAGAACCAGGTTCTGCTCGTGGCTGACGCGTATCTCGTCGAAGGCAAGCTTTTGTGCAAGATCGGCGATTGCCTCCATCGGGCTGTCCGAAGCATCGCCGGGCGCCTCGCCGATGCCTTTCAGAGAGATGGTAACCGCGGCGTAGTCGGGATTGCGATGAGTGGTGACGTTCTGGTCGAGCCACTCGGCGAAGCGTCGCGAATCCAGCCTGGCGAGGCGGACCGCTTCGTCGCCTCCGGGGCGGTCGGGCAGCACAGGCGGCGCAAAATAGGCGTCGATCGTGCGGATGTCGGATTCCGGCAGTCTCAGCTCGCTGTCTCGCAGCGCCTGCCATTCCGCCTCGACCTGGCGGCCGAACGCTTCGGCTCCGGTCTCATGCACCAGGATCTTCAGGCGCGCCTTGTACTTGTTGTCGCGGCGTCCGTGCAGATTGTAGACCCTCATGATCGCAGTCGCGTAGGAGAGGAGGTGCTCTTCCGGAAGAAAGTCGCGAATCTTCTTCGCGATCATCGGAGTGCGGCCCTGGCCGCCGCCGACATAGACGGCAAACCCGAGTTCGCCCCGCTCGTTCTTTCTGAGGTGAAGGCCGATATCGTGGGTCTTGATCGCCGCGCGGTCGCGGGTCGCTCCAGTCACCGCAATCTTGAACTTGCGCGGCAGATAGGAAAACTCCGGATGCAGGGACGACCATTGCCGCAAAATTTCCGCATAGGGCCGCGGATCGGCGACCTCGTCGGCGGCCGCGCCGGCGAAATGGTCGGCGGTGACGTTGCGGATGCAGTTGCCACTGGTCTGGATGGCATGCATCTCTACGGAGGCAAGGTCGGCAAGGATCGCCGGGACGTCGGAAAGAGTCGGCCAGTTGAACTGGATGTTCTGGCGCGTGGTGAAGTGCCCGTAGCCCTTGTCATAGGTCCGCGCGATATGGCCGAGCATCCTGAGCTGCCGTGAACTGAGCGTGCCGTAAGGGATGGCGACGCGCAGCATGTAGGCGTGCAGCTGCAGGTAGACGCCGTTCATGAGCCGCAGCGGCCGGAACTGATCCTCGGTGATCTCGCCGGCCAGCCGCCGCTCGACCTGGTCGCGGAACTCGGCGACGCGGGACTTCACGAAGCCGTGATCGAACTCGTCGTAGCGGTACATCACTTTCCTCCAGCGGGCTTTCCGGTCAGGCTGCTTCGGCCAATTGTCCGGGTCTTGCCTGTTTGCCGAGGTCGGTGCGGTTTGTCGGGCCTGCCGCGCGGATCCGCTCGCGCAACCTGACCGGCACGATCTCGCCGTCATTGAGCTCGACCTCGACGAGCTCGGCGTCGACCACGTCGTTGTCGAGCAGGCCTGCCTTGCCGACGGCGTCGAGCCGCGCCTCCTCTTCCTTGTCCCGGGCAATCTCGGCACCGCCGATCGAGTCGATCCAGCCGCCGTTTGCCGAGAACCAGACGGCTTCGCCGTCGGCGAGCCGGTTTGCAGTGAGAATCTTCATGCACCAACGCCTTCGGCTATGACCTGCCGGTGTGCGGCCAGCGGTTCGGAAAGTTCAAAATCGGCGCCGGCCACGGCGTCGCCGATGATGGTCATTACCGGACCGGTGAGATCGTTCCTTGCGGCGAGCGAGGGCAGATCCTCGAGCGTCCCGTGAAAGCGGCGCCGGCTGGGCAGGCTGGCGTTTTCGACCACTGCGCACGCGGTTTCCGGCGACAGCCCGGCCTCGATCAGCCGCGACGCGACGCCGGCGGCCACCGAGCGGCCCATGTAGATGGCGACCGTTGCTCCGGAAACGGCGAGCTTCGTCCAGTCCGGCAGTGTGCCGCCGTCGAGGTCGTGGCCGGTGGTAAAGACCATGGATGACGCGACGCCGCGCAGCGTCAGGGGCAATGAAAGGTCGGCGGCGGCGGCAAAGGCGGCGGTCACGCCGGGCACCACCTCGTGGCTGACCCCGGCATCACGCAGGGCCTGCAACTCCTCGCCGGCCCGGCCGAACACCAGCGGGTCGCCGGATTTCAGCCGGACCACGCGCCCGCCTGCCCGGCCAAGCCTGACGAGCAGCGTGTTGATCTCGGCCTGGCTCTTCGAGTGGCAGCCCTTGCGTTTGCCGACCGGATAGCGCTCCGCCTCGCGGCGTCCGAGCGCCACCACCGCCTCCGGGACGAGCGCATCATAGACGATCGCATCCGCCTCGCCGAGCAGGCGGTGAGCCCGCATGGTAAGCAGGTCTTCCGCGCCAGGACCCGCACCGACCAGAGCGACATGGCCGATCCCGGGCGGCGTGCGGGGCGATGACTGGCCGGACAACAGCCGGGCGGCGGCACGATGCGCCGCTGCGGCATCGCCCGCCTCGACGGCGACAGCCGGCGCGCCTGCGAAGAAGCTCTGCCAGAAGCGGCGGCGGGGGGCGCCGGGGGGCAGGCGCCTTTCGGCGGCGCCGCGGAAGCCGGCGGCGAGCGCCGCCAGCCGGCCGAGCGACGGCGACAGCAGTTGCTCTATCCTTGCCCGCACCATCTGGGCGAGCACCGGGGCAGCACCTTCCGTGCCGACGGCGACGACCAGCGGTGCCCGGTTCACCAACGCCGGGGTGAAGAAATCACAGAGTTCCGGCCGGTCGACCGCATTGACGGGAATCCTTCTGGCGCGTGCGTCCCGCACGATCTGCCGGTCCATGGCCTCCTCGCCAGTGGCCGCAAAGACGAGTGCGGCCCCGTCGAGCCGGGCGGCCGAATATGTCCCCGAAATCCATGCGGCATCACCGCCCGCCAGCCAGGCCGCGAAGTCTGGATCGAGGCTCGGCGCGACAATCGTCAGCCGGGCGCTGGACTGGGACAACAGCCGCGCCTTGGCAAAAGCGGCCGTGCCACCGCCTACGACGATCACGGCCCGTCCCTTTACCCGCATGAAGACGGGGAAGGCGTTCAGCCTTTGGGCCTCACTGGTCATGGCGCGACGTCCTCGCAGCTTGCGCGGTCGATTCAACCGGTCAGCTGCGGGATTGGAAAGAAAGCCGATAGCTGGCTGCATTTGCTTCGGCGATTGATTTTCCCCTGCGGCACGTCGCCCGGGAATAGTTTTTCGTGGAGTTCGCCGCGGCTTTCCTGCGCGGCAAGACGGGGCTCCGGAACATCGTCCCCGGCGGCGCGTTTCGGCCCCGGGTCAGCCGTTCAAATCAGGAGGCGCTAAACGACATGGGCGACATCATTTTAAGGCACGGAATCTGGGTGGTCGTGGCGGACGGCGAAAAGGCTCTCTTCCTTCGTAACGAAGGCGATGCGACCTATCCGAACCTGCAGGTCGTGCGCGAGATCGAGCAGCAGAACCCTGCGACCCGCGAACAGGGAGCGGAGCGGCCGGGGCGCTACTCGAACGGGCCTTCGGCCCACAACAGCGCCTTCGACGAGGCTGACTGGCACCGGCTCGGCAAGGCCCGCTTCGCCGACGAGATCGCCCAGCTTCTCTACAGCATGGCCCACCGCGGCGATTTCGATGAACTCGTCATCGTCGCACCGCCCATGGTGCTGGGGGAGATGCGCAAGAAACTGCACGCCGAGGTCAGCGACAGGGTAATGGCCGAGGTTCCGAAGACTCTCACCAACCATGTCGTGGCGGATATCGAGGCGATCCTGCAGGCGGCCTGACGTTGCCTCCGCAACAACGGCTAAACGTGCTGGCCGCCATTGATGTGGATCTCGGCGCCGGTGACGTAGGAAGCCTGCCCGGAGCAGAGAAAATATATGATGTCCGCGACCTCGCTGGTTGAGCCGAGTCGCCGCAGGGGAATGGCTTCGATCAGGCGGTCCGTGCCGGGCGACAGAATGGCAGTGTCGATCTCGCCCGGCGCGATGGCGTTGACGCGGATGCCGTGCGGGCCGAAATCGCCGGCCATTTCGCGGGTCAGTGAGCCCAGCGCCGCCTTGGACGTGGCGTAGGCGGTGCCGGCGAAGGGGTGCAGGCGCGTTCCGGCAATGGACGTGACGTTGACGATCGAACCCTTGGCTGCGGCGAGTTCCTTGAACAGGCCGCGGGCCAGCATGATCGGTGCAAAGAAATTAACCTGGAAGACGTCGCGCCAGACATGCATCGGGGTGTCGATCGAGTTCATGCGGCCGCCATCCCCGAGTTTCGGCGAAATGCCGGCATTGTTGACCAGCGCATGGAGCTGGCCGGCATGCGCCTCGAGGCGGTGTCGGATCTCGGAAACGGCGACGCCGACATCCTCCTGGTCGGCGAGATCGACCCTGATGTGGTCGTCGGGACCGGCGGGCCACGGGCAATCGGCAGAAAACGCCTGGCGCGAGCAAGTGATGACCCGCCAGCCCTCGCGCGAGAACCGTTTTACCGTGGCATGCCCGATCCCCCGGCTGGCCCCGGTGAGCACGATGGTCCTGCGGCTGTCGCTCATGCCGGCCTTGTAGCCGAGTGCATGCACGATGGCGAGGGCGTCGTGTTCACCTCATCTTCGCCCCCAACGCGGCAGCGGCCGAAGAATTGAGGCCGCCGCGCCAGCGGCAATGGACGATCAAACAATCTGCGGTTCGGGAGCACCCGCCGATAATCCCTGAATTGGACCTGTCGCGGAAGCCGCTGAGGACCGCGATCAGAGACAACCTGGCGCCGGAAGCGAAATTCCGAACCCCAGGTCCGCTTCCGCGACCTTCAGCGAAAATCACGTGGGTCGGGTCGAAAGTGCGGCGGGGAGCACGAGAATTCAGTCGCCGGCTGGCAATGCTGTTCCGCCAGCAGCTGCCACTAGCCCCGCGGCGTCCTCCACCGAGGCGATCAATGTGCCGTCGGGATGAATTTCCCAGAAGAGCTCGGCGTCCACTTCTTCCATTGCCGGATCGACCGGCAGGCATTGTGCGAAAAGTTGCTCGAACTGGCTGGCAAAAGCGCCAAATGACGACGGAAGCTCCTCGTCGCATTCTTCCTTCGTCTCGTATACTGACGTCGGCGCCGGCAACTCTCGGCATTGAGAAAAATCATCTGAACAGCCGATTATCAGGAGCAAAGCTGCAATGTGTTCCACGGCACGATGTCCTTGGACCATTTGACCATGCGCTCGTCTCAGCAGGCAGAGATCAGTGTGGTGAGCGCAGATCATATTCCACGCTGACGTCGGGGAAGATCATGATACGATCTTTGAGAGACCGATAGTTGTACCAACGGACGGGTCGTGTTCCGGGGAGTGGTGTAGGCTAGGGGATGATCGCCGTGCACTTCGGCATGGCTGGTTCAGAACGCCACGCCTGGCAGGCTGACGAGAGGATCATCCGATGGTTTCCGGCGTCATGTATCTGGGCTGGACGTGCCATTCGTCATTCCTGTTCAAGAAGCAGGGCACCGATCAGCCGGATGATGGCAGGGCCATTGGGGAAGATGCCGAGTCAGTTGGTGATGCGGTGGATGTCAGCTAACTTGCACGCTCTCATCAGGCAGCTGAACGTCACCCACGGATGCCGCATAGCCACATTGGGCAAACTGAGGATGAAGCGGCTGGTCAGCATGTGGATCGCCGCCGCCGTCATTGTCTTCATCTCGGTTGGCGAGACCGCCGCTCAACCCGCATCTGGCGAGACTGCCGTTCAGCCGAAGAGAATCGTGGTCCTTCATTCGTATGGGCTTAATTTCCAGCCGTGGGTCGCATGGAGCAGGGAGATCCGCAGTCAGCTGAACCGCCAGTCGCCCTGGCCGCTGGACATTCAAGAATATTCCCTCGTCACGGCTCGGGATGGCGACGCGGCTGCCGAGGTGAAGTTTGTTGAATATCTCAATGCGCTCTACGCTCGAGAGCCTCCCGGTTTAATCGTCGCTATCGGTGCACCCGCGGCGCGGTTCGTCCAGCAATACAGGGCAGACCTGTTTCCGACGATGCCGATGCTCCTCGCGGCGGTCAATGTACTCCGGGTTGATCAAACCATGTTGTCCGCGCAAGACGCCGTGGTCGGGACGCGCGTCGATCACGTCGTTCTTGTCAAAAACATTCTGCGGCTGTTGCCGGAGACGAAGGCCATCGCGATGATAATCGGAAACTCTCCGCCCGAGCGTTTTTGGGTTGGCGAGGTGCAGCGAGAACTGAAGCCGCTGCTCGAGAACAAGGTTGAATTGCTCTTCTATAACGAGCGGCCGTTCGAAGAGACCCTGAAGGAACTTGCAATTTTGCCACCCCGAAGTGCGATCTTTTTTCAGCAGATGATGGTGGACGGCGCCGGTGCCGTCTATGGAGACAAGGAGCCATTGAAGCGCATCTCCGAGGTCGCCAACGCCCCGATTTTTACGTTCGACGAGTCTTTGTTCAACGGGGAGGTTGTTGGCGGCCCGATGTCTTCACCAGCAGAAGGTGCCCGACGGACCGCTGCTGTTGCCGTCCGGATACTGAGAGGCGAGAAGGCGGCTGGCATCAAGGTTCCTCCGATCGAATTCTCGACGCCGAAATACGACTGGCGACAGCTGCAGCGCTGGAACATCAGCGAGAGCCGCCTGCCGTCCGGAAGCGAAGTCTTGTTTCGGGAGCAATCGGCGTGGGAACGGTATTCCTGGCAAATCGCCGCCATCACTGCGGTTGTTCTGATACAGGCCGGGCTTATCATGACCCTGCTTTATGAACACCGCAGGCGTCGATGGGCCGAAGTGCAGTCCCGGCAGCGCATGGAAGAGCTTACTCATGTCAATCGCCTATCGACAGCCAGCGAACTGACCGCGTTGATAGCTCACGAAATAAACCAGCCACTCGGCGCTATTCGGAGCAACGCCGAAACCGCAGAGATCATCGTGAAATCATCGAGCCCCGACATGGCTGAACTCGGGGTAATCGTGAGCGATATACTGCGTGTTGGCCAGCGCGCGGCGGAAGTCGTCCTGAGGATGCGCAGCCTCCTGAAAAAGGCACCCTTCGAACTGAAAAGTCTCGATCTCAACGACCTCGCCCGCGAAACCGTCGAATTCCTTTCGCCGCTGGCTATCGGGCGAAAAGTCGAACTCCTTGGTGCGACCACGCCGGATGCACTTCCGATCCTCGGGGACCGCATTCAACTTCAACAAGTCGTTGTGAACCTTGTAGTGAACGGGATCCACGCGATCGAGGAGGCATCGAGCCACAATCGCATCATCAGCATCCGGACTTCGAGGGTCGAAGAGTTTGCCGAACTGTCCATCTCTGATCGCGGATCGGGCATTCCCGAAGACAAACTAAGTCAGATCTTCAAACCGTTCTTCACCACCAAAGCGGAAGGCATGGGCATGGGACTATCCATCGCTCGGACCATCGTCGAGGGACATAAGGGGCAGATATGGGCGGAAAATCAGCGTGGCAGCGGCGCATTGTTTCGGATCAGACTTCCTCTTAAACGGCTCTCATGAGGGAGCTTTTACAGCGGAAGCCATAGGAAACGGGGGCGGCCGGCCGGACCCTTGGGTCGATAGTCAGAGCCGCCGTATTTGTACTTGCCGACCACCAGACCGCCGTACGTTCCTCGAGTTTGTAGCCTGCGTACTCCAAGCGATATCGAAGGCCGTCTTCATCGATGACCCCATCAACCTACGCATGTTCTCGAATCCGTATCTGACCGCGGGAGCGTACGCCCTTTGCGCACCCTGACCGTCGCTTGTTGCGGTGGCTACCGAATGCCGGATCGATCTAGCCCCCGGTCAGCAATTCCATGATCGACATCCGGCGCTTCTGCGGCGGGCCGCCGACCTCAGCGCTCGGGCGCCGGATCGTTGCGGCTGGCGGGCCGGAGCCGGCAACCACGTCCAGGCCCGGCGGTCGGAAGCCGCGCTCGCCGGTGGTGATCCCGGTTTGCGAAGCCGCGGCCACACCGGCAGGTGCCTTGTCGGCCGGAACTGCCGGATCCTCCGCCTGTCGCCTTGGCGGTGCCGCCTCGCGCGACGCCGACTGACCGTCCCCGGGTCGCCAGCGTCCCGGCAGCGCTGCCTTCGGCACCCCTGCGTGAGCGGCGACCATGAATTCGTGCCACGCTTCGGCCGGCAACCCGCCACCCGTCACCCGCTTCATCGGCGAGCCATCGTCATTGCCGAACCAGACGCCGGTCGTGAGGTTCGCCGTGTAGCCGATGAACCAGGCGTCTCGCGAATTCTGGCTGGTGCCGGTCTTGCCCGCGGCCGGCCAGGCGAAGGCCGCCTTTGTCGCCGTGCCGGCCTCGATCGTGCCGGTCATCATGGCGTTCATCATGCCGACGATTTCGGGCCTCAGAACGCGCGGACTGCCGGCACGCCGGTGCTCGTAGAGAACTTCGCCGGACACCTTGGCGATGCGGCGGATGATAGGCAGGTCGGGCCGGTAGCCGCCATTGGCAAACGGCACATAGGCAGCCGTCAGCTCGAGCGGCGTCACTTCGGAGGTGCCGAGTGCAATCGAGGAGTTGGCGGTGAGCTCGGATTCGATGCCCAGCCGATGCGCCGCCTCCACCACCGCATCGGGGCCCACTTCCATGACCAGTTGCGCGGCCACCGAGTTCAGGGACTTGGCCAGCGCGGTGGCCAGCGTCACCTTCCCGAAATACTTGCCCTGGTAATTTTCGGGAGTCCATTTCCCGATCCGCACTGGCGCGTCGTTGCGCACGCTGTCCGGGGTGCGGCCCTCTTCCAGGGCAGCCAGGAAGACGAACGGCTTGAAAGCCGAGCCAGGCTGGCGGCGGGCCTCGGAGGCCCGGTCGAACTGGCTGTTGGCGTAATCGTAGCCGCCGACCATCGCCCGGACCGCACCGGAATTGTCGATCGACACCAGGGCGCCCTGGCTGATGTTCAACCTGCGGCCATTCTCCCTGACCAGCCGCCTGATGGACGCTTCGGCAAGCTTCTGCAGGTCGAGATCGACGGTGGTGTCGACGATGATGTCGGCATCGACCTCGCCGATCAGCGAGGGCAGCTCCTCCATCACCCGGTCGGCGACATAGTTCTCGGAGCCCGTCCGATAAGACGCCGCGCGGCTTGCCGGCGCCGACAGCGCCGCCGTCATCTCCCGATCGCCGATGAGCCTCTCTTCGCGCATGGCGGCAAGCACGAGCTCGGCGCGCTCCCCGGCGGCTTGTGGATCGCGGGCCGGCGACAATCTGGACGGTGCCTTGAGCAGGCCGGCCAGCAGCGCCGCTTGCGACAGGGTGACGTCGCGGGCACCCTTCGAGAAATAGCGTCGGGCCGCTGCCTCGACACCATAGGCGCCAGAGCCGAAATAGACCCTGTTCAGAT
>JAJFMR010000413.1 GCA_020696915.1 Rhizobiaceae bacterium
GCGCCACCCGCTTCAACGCGCCGAGCGCATCGCCTGCCGCAAGCGCGCGGGCGGCCGCGGTGATCAGCGAGTCCATCGAAAACTCGTCAAACTTGGCACACCGGCCATCTGGTAGCCGGGCCCAAGTTGTTCGCCAGGAGGTAGTACGCCGCCTCGAAGGCGACCCACATGGTCCGCAACGATCGTCATACAAGACCAGCCTCCGAACGGGACACCGTCAGGTGACGCCCGTCATCGGTCGAGGTTCGCAATGCCGCCGAACACCTCGTGAACTTGCGCGGCCAGCATCTCCGTAGCGGGCTCGCGGGGCTCTCGCGCCTTGAGCATCAGGAAGCGGGAGTCCGGCAGTTCCGGCAGTCCCTCGTCAGGCCGTACGACTCTCAGCCCTTCGGGCAGGCGGTCGTCGGCGAGCATGTTCGTCACCGCGAGCCCGGCCTGCGCGGCGGCCATCTGTCCCTGTGTCGTCATCGATGTGGAAACGATCCGATATCGGCGCCCCGCCTGTTCCAACGCTCGGGTCACCGTCGCACGCCACGGGCATTCGCCGGATTCGGCTGGGCGCCGTGGGCAGTCGGGCGGCGAAGTCGACAGCGGAAGCGGGTCTCGCAGGTGCTGGCGATGCTCTTCCGAAGTGACCCACTTCATCGGGCTGCGCCATATCTCGGCCGCCGGCCACTGCCGCGGCTCCAGGCCAGCCCTCAGCAAGGCCAAATCGAGTTCGGCATTCTTCAGCTTCACAGCCAGCAAGCAGGATGCCGCGATCTCGAGCTCGACGTCGACCGCAGGCGCGGCATGCGAGAAGCGATCCAGTATGCGCGGCAGGTAATACTCCGACAATTCCGCCGGAACGCCCAGCCGGATCGTGCCGTGCACCGGTGTCGCGTGCATCGACCGCATAATGTCGTCATTGAGTGCGAGGAGTTCGCGTGCCCGCCCAAGCAGGTACTGTCCTTCCGAGTTCAGCTCGACGCTGCCGCCCTTGCCGCGGACGATCACTTTCTGGCCGAGCACCCCTTCGAGCCGCTGAACCTGCAGTGACACTGCCGATTGGGTCCGCCCGACGCGGGCAGCAGCGCGTGTGAAGCTTTTTTCCTCCGCGATGGCCACGAAGCTACGCAGCAGATCGAGGTCGAACCCAACCGGGAAGCCCATGGTCATCAGGCTCGCTCATCGGGGGCATTTACGCAACTCGTTTTCCTTCACGGATCTGGCGGGTCATCTTCGGCATGGCTGAAGAGGACGATGAAGATGCACACCAAGCAACACGCTACCATCGAACCAACAGTCTCCTTGCACACCGTGCTGGAGGCGCTCGTCGTCGCGCTGCGCGCCACGGCGAAGCGCGTTCGCATGGGTCACGAAGCCGCTCGTCGTCAGCGCTGCGTAGCAGAGCTGGCGCCGCACCTTCGGTACGACGTCGGTGAGATGGACCTGATCCCACCGCTGCCCCGAACGCTCCGTGAAATCCAGCATTCTGACCGGCAGTCGCTTGAAGCGATGTGGCTGCGCCATTTCTGACAAACGAGCCGGGCGCCCTCGCCGGCCAGTCTGCACCCGGTTCGCAGGCATGGCGAGTGCGCCCGAACTCGGGCTCCACGATCGGCCGGAACCCCCGCTTTCGAGATGCTCCTGCATGAATAGCCTGATGCCGGCGAGGCAGCCCGCCCTGCCTGGCCACGGAATGGTGCCGACCGCCACAATATCGGCATCAAATGCCGCTGTCGTGGACCAGACGACAACCGAAGAGGCCTCGATGTCCCTAACGACAGCCGCCAGCATGCGCATGCTCGGGCCGAGCCACATAGAACTGATGCGGCAGATGCTGGCCGTGTTCGGCGAGGCGTTCGAGGAACAGGAGACCTATGGCAAGGCGCCCCCTTCCGACGCCTATCTGGAACAGCTTCTCGGCAGTGAACTCTTCATTGCAGTGGCCGCCCTGAAGGGCGATGCCGTCGTTGGCGGCCTGGCCGCCTACGTGCTGCAGAAGTTCGAGCAGGAACGCAGTGAAATCTACGTCTACGACCTCGCCGTTGCGCTTCCCCACCGCCGCGAAGGTATTGCAACCGCCCTCATTCAGGAACTGAAGACGATCGCGGTTGCTCGCGGCGCTCATGTCATCTTCATCCAGGCCGATCGCGGAGACGAGCCGGCAATCCAGCTTTACACGAAATTGGGCAGGCGTGAGGACGTCCTGCATTTCGACATAGAATGCGACTGACGAGACGGATCTCATCAGGCGTTCGAGAAGTGCCCGTCATTCCTTGCAGCGGAATGTGCTGAACGGGATCCACTTTACACTTTAGTTTCTTGCTTTCGCATCGGAATTTCTCCGAAAGCTATCTTGCTCGGCCCGATGTTCTACGCCGGACCGCGGCTGCCTTCCGCAACCGGCGCATAAAGTTCCGAATATTCGTTCCGCAAGACGTTCTTTTGAACCTTGCCCATCGCGTTGCGCGGCAATTCTTCGACGAAGATTACGCGCTTGGGCTGCTTGTAGCGGGCCAGCCGGCTGCCAAGCGCGGCGATCACCGCCGTCTCGTCGATTTCCGCGCCGTGCTCCCTCACCACGACCGCCGTCACGCTTTCGCCGAACTCGGGATGCGGCACGCCGATCACGGCACTTTCGACCACGCCCGGGAGCTGGTCGATCTCGCCCTCCACTTCCTTGGGATATATGTTGTAGCCGCCCGAAATCACGAGGTCCTTGCCGCGGCCGACGATGGAGACGTAGCCGCGCCCATCGATCCGGCCAAGATCCCCGGTGACGAAGAAGCCGTCGTCGCGGAACTCGGCGCGGGTCTTTTCCGGCATACGCCAGTAGCCCTTGAACACATTCGGCCCTCTCACCTCGATCATGCCGGTGGCCTCCCGCGGCATTGGCTCGGCCGTCTCGGGATCGACGATCCGGAGCTCCACCCCCGGCAGCGGGAAGCCGACCGTGCCGGCAATCCGGTCGCCATCATAGGGGTTCGACGTGTTCATGTTGGTCTCGGTCATGCCGTAGCGCTCGAGGATCGCGTGGCCGGTGCGCTCACGAAAAGCGCGATGCGTCTCGGCCAGAAGCGGCGCCGAACCCGAAACGAACAGCCGCATGCCGGCCGCCGCCTCGCGGGTCAGACCCGGATGCTGCAGCAGGCGGACATAGAAGGTGGGCACGCCCATCATCGCGGTCGCCCGACCCATAAGCGCCAGTATCCGCTCGGGGTCGAATTTGGACAGGAACAGCATCGATGCGCCGGCCACCAGGATCGTATTGGTCGCCACGAACAGGCCGTGCGTATGGAAGCTTCAGGGTCAAGGCGTTCGACAGGAGATTGTCATGCGTCAGCATGGCCCCCTTCGAGCGTCCCGTGGTGCCGGACGTGTAAAGGATGGCGGCGAGGTCTTCGCCGCCGCGATCGACATCGGCGAACCCCTGATTTATCCCGGCCGCCTTCTTCGTAAGGGAGCCGCCGCCGTGCTCGTCGAGCGTTTCGAGCCTTGCGCCATGCGCAGCAGCAACCTCGCCCACGCCGGCCTCGGCGCCGGGCGAACAGACGACCAGCCGCGGCTCCGCGTCACCGATGAAGTAATCCAGTTCGGCCAGCGTGTAGGCGGTGTTCAGCGGCAGATAGACAGCGCCCGCGCGCAGGCAGGCGAGATAGAGCATCAGTGCTTCGACGCTCTTTTCGACCTGGACGGCGACTCGGTCGCCCGGCTTCACGCCGGCTCCCGCGAGCACGACGGCGATGCGGCCCGAGAGGTCGAGCATGTCGAGGTAGGTCCAGACATGCCCATCGGAGGCTTCGACGAAGGGCGCCTTCGGCGATGTGATCGCCGCGCGAATCGCGTCGAACATATGATTGCTCACGACGTCAGCTCCCTGTCTTCGCCGGTGCCCTCCATGTGTCGCCCGGGCTCGGACGACCCCCGCCGCGCCGGACGTTCGTTGCGCAACAGGCGTCTCACGGCCGCCGACGCAACGACCTCGCCGCGTTCGATGAATGCCTCGTGGTTTGCCTCGATGTCGTCGAGCTTGTAGAGATA
Source organism: Rhizobiaceae bacterium (assembly GCA_020696915.1). Taxonomy (GTDB): domain Bacteria; phylum Pseudomonadota; class Alphaproteobacteria; order Rhizobiales; family Rhizobiaceae; genus JAJFMR01. Next base: position 4,027 of record JAJFMR010000413.1, read on the forward strand.
GTTGACCATGACGCCATGCGACTGGCGAATGGCGCGCGGCGAGCGGTCCGCGAGAAAGTTGATGCGCTCGAGTCGCGCGCCGTTGCCCAGATGGAAGCGGGCAACCGCATCGACCGGCAGGCCGCGCTGGTCGCGCGCGCGCAGCAGGTAGCGCGCTGCTGCCGGCAGGAGGGCCGCTTCGATCGCCGCCCGCGTTTCCGGATCGTCCGGCCATTCCGTGTCCTGGAGCAGCGCGAGCAAAGCTTGGTCTGCGTCGGTCAATGCGCCGGTGTGTGCCTCCATTTCCGAAGTCAGCCAGCCGGCAAAGCCCGGCAACGGCGACAGCGTGACGAAGGTTTCGAGTTTCGGCAGTTCGCGGCGCAGTTCCTCCACCACCTGCTTGATCAGGAAGTTGCCAAAGGAGATGCCCCGCAGCCCCTCCTGGCAATTGGAGATCGAGTAAAATACCGCCGTCGTAGCGTCGGTCCCCCGGATCGGCGCCCGCCCCTCGTCGAGCAGGTCAGAAATCGAGCCGGACATGGAGGTGGTGAGCGCAACCTCGACGAAGATGAGCGGCTCGTCGACGAGCCGTGGATGAAAGAAGGCAAA
>JAJFMR010000414.1 GCA_020696915.1 Rhizobiaceae bacterium
GGCGTCCGCCCCGAAACGAGATCGGCCAGGATCTTTCCGGAACCGCAGGCCATGGTCCAGCCCAGCGTTCCGTGACCGGTATTGAGGAAAAGGTTCCCGTACCTCGTCCTGCCGACGATCGGCGGACCGTCGGGCGTCATCGGCCGCAGCCCGCACCAGAAAGTAGCACGCTGGAGGTCGCCGCCTTTCGGAAACAGTCCGGCGACCGAGTGTTCGAGCGTCGCCCGTCGCGATTCGTGCAGCGTCAGGTCGTAACCTGAAAGCTCGGCCGTGCCGCCGGCCCGAATGCGGTCCCCGAGCCTGGTTATGGCAACCTTGTAGCTTTCGTCCATCATGACCGTCGACACCGGCGCTGCCGCCGCATCGGTCACCGGTATGGTGATCGAGTAGCCCTTGACCGGGTAGACCGGGATGCGGGTACCGATCTTGCGCAGCCATCGCGGTGAATAGGCGCCCTGCGCGACCACGAAGGCGTCGGCCTCCAGCGAGCCCCCGGCCAGTTCGACATGCGTCGCCTTGTCGCCCGACACGTGGATGCGCGAAGTCGGCGTGCCGTAGAGGAAGCGGACGCCGCGTTCGGCGGCGATCGCCGCCAGCCTGCTGGTGAACATGTGGCAGTCGCCGGTCTCGTCGCCGGGCAGACGCAAGCCGCCGGCGATCTTCTCCCGCACCAGGCCGAGCCCCGGTTCCGCCGCGACGCAGCCGCTGCGGTCGAGGATCTCGAAGGGCACGTTGAAGGTCTTTAGCACGTCGATGTCGCCGCCCACGCCGTCGACCTGCTTTTGGGTACGGAAGAGCTGCAGCGTGCCCTGGCTGCGCTCGTCATAGGCAATGCCGACTTCATTGCGCAGTACGCGCAGGCAATCACGGCTGTATTCGGCGATCGGCACCATGCGCGACTTGTTGAGCGCATAGCGCGACGAAGTGCAGTTGCGCAGCATTTTCAGGACCCAGGCCCACAGTGCCGGATCGAGGCTCGGCCGCACCACCAGCGGCCCATGTCGCATCAGCAGCCATTTGATGGCCTTCAGCGGTATTCCGGGGCCGGCCCAGGGCGAAGAATAACCGGGCGACACCTCGCCGGCATTGGCGAAGCTGGTTTCCAGGCCGGCGCCGTGCTGCCGGTCGACGACGGTGACCTCGTGGCCGGCCTCGTTCAGATACCAGGCGCTCGCCACGCCGATGACCCCGGCGCCCAACACCGCGATTTTCATTCAGACCCCGCTTGTCGCGACGGCCCTGCCGCCCCGCTCGCATCCTCATAGCGGCGGCAGAAGCGATGGCCAAGACCGGTCAGAATCTCATAACCTATCGTTCCAGCGAGCGCGGCGACGTCGTCGACGCTCTGATCGACGCCGATCACATCGACCAGTTCGCCCACCTCTGGCCGTCCCTGGGGCAGCGCCGAGACGTCGAGCACGATGCTGTCCATCGAAACGCGCCCGACAAACGGCAGCCGCACGCCGTCTAGCCAGGCGCCGGCGGCGGCACGGCGCGGCCAGCCGTCGGCATAGCCGAGCGCGATCGTCGCGGCGCGCAAGGGAGCGCTGGTCAGAAAGCCGAAGCCGTAGCCGACACCGGCTCCGGCTGCGAGGTCGCGTATCTGGATGACCTTTGCCTGCACTCGCACGACCGCTTGCATCGGGTTCGGTTGCCCCGGCAGCGGGTTTATCCCGTAAAGCGCCGCCCCGGGCCGGGCGAGGTCGTAATGATAATCCGGGCCGAGGAAGATGCCCGACGAGTTCGCGAGTGACGCCGGCGCTGCCGGAAGTCTTTGGCGCAGCATTTCGAACGCGCGGCGCTGCGCCGCGTTGGCCGGGCTTGCCGGCTCGTCGGCGCAGGCGAGATGCGACATGACCAGAACGAGATCGAGGCCCTCGAAGTCGCCGGCGCCAAGACTCTCCACCTCGGGCGGCGGCATGCCGAGACGCGACAAGCCGCTGTCGACCTGCACGGTCACCCGCAGACGCTCGCCGCGTCGCGCCGCCGCTTCCCGCCAGGCGGCGAGCTGGGCGCGGCTGTTGGCGACTGCGGTCAGTCCGGCTGCCGCGCAATCGTCCTCGGCGCCGGGAAAGATGCCGTTCAGCACATGAATCACCGAGTCCGTGCCAAGCACGCTGCGCAGCAACAGGCCTTCCGCCGCATGGGCGACGAAGAAATGCCGGCAGCCCTCTTCCTGGAGCGCCTTCGCGATCCTGCCGCCGTCGAGGCCATAGCCATCGGCCTTCACCACGCCGGCGCATTCGACGCCGCCGAGGCGCCCGCGCAGCAGGCGGTAGTTCCGTCGGAGCGCGGCAAGGTCGATCGTCAGCAGGGCGCCGGCCTGTTCGAATCCGACACCCTCGTTGCCGGCGCCGCCCCGCGGCGGCAAGGCACGGCGCGGGCGCGACGATTCTGCCGAACCTCGAGGCTCGTTTCCGGCGGCTGAAGTCATGCCGGGATCAGTAGGACGCCAAGCGCGGCACTGCAACGAGAAGCGACGTCGCAGGGCGGCCTGACGGCCCCGCAGACAGGAATGGAAGCTCACGTCGAGGACCTTGCCCCATGCACGACGATGGGGAAGGCAAATACCTAGGGGCGGGCGCGACCCCCTCGGCTTTCAGGCCGGTCGGCCAAATGCCGGAATGTTGCAACCACCTCTTCATAGACCTTGCGCTTGAACGGCACGATGAGGCCGGGAAGCTCGTCCATCCGCCGCCAGGCATAGTGGTCGAACTCTGCTTCGTGGTTGCCCGGCGGTGGGTTGACGCGAATTTCGCTGTCGTCTCCGTGAAAGCGGAAGGCGAACCATTTCTGGACCTGGCCGCGGTACTTGCCTTTCCAGGCGACGCCGACCAGATGCTCCGGCAACTCGTAGCGGATCCAGTCGGGCGCCTCGCAGAGCAGTTTCAGGCTTTCCATGCCGGTTTCCTCGAACAGCTCGCGGCGTGCCGTGGCGAGCGGCTCCTCACCGGCGTCGATTCCGCCCTGCGGCATCTGCCAGAGCTGCGCAGCACCGGCCATCTCGCTCTTCTGCTCGGCAATGCGATGGCCGACCCAAACTTTGCCTTCGCCGTTCAGCACCATCATGCCGACACACGGCCGGTAGGGCAGCGTTTCGGGATCGACCGGCTGCTGCTTCGGCGCCACCGCCTTCACACCTTTTCGGGATCGAGGGTTACGGCGGTGACGGGCACGATCTCGATGCCGCGCTTCTTCGCTTCGTCCACCCAGGACCGCACCGCCTCGACGGTGACGTCGAATGCCGAACCGGTGCCGAGCGCGAAACCCCTGGCGCGGGCCGTCGCCTCCAGCTGGTCGAGTTTCTTCAGTATCGAGCCGCGGTCGCGCTCGGCATCGATGAACGTGTCGCCGGCCGCGAAAGGCACCTTGTTCTCCAGCGCCAGTTCGGCGGCGACGCTTCGCGCCGCCGACCCGTCGTCGATATAGAGCAGCCCCCTTCGGCCGAGTTCGGCCATGAGCGGCGCCATGGCCCTAGGATCCGTAACGAAGCGGGCGCCCATATAGTTCA